>DATLVL010000036.1:0-7704 GCA_035577525.1 Gemmatimonadales bacterium
GTATTATTCCTATTACGACGGTTACTATGGCCCGGGGTACTACCCGAGCTTCTCCGTCGGCTTCAATTTCGGATCGCCGTTCTATCGTCGCTACTGCGATCCATTCCTGTACGATCCGTTCTTCTGTGATTCCTACTATTACGACCCATTTTTCCGGCCCTACGGCCCGTTCTACGGCGGGTATGGGTGTTTCGCCAACCCGTTCTGCGGCAACCGTCGCGTGTACTATGCGCCGCGTGGGGGTCGTCCGTTCACCGGCCTGACCTTCAAGCGACCGCTGGCGCAGCCGCCGCTGGTGCTGCCGCGGCAGCGCTACCCGTCTTTTGGAACGCCGGTGCGCTGGGACAACCCGCCGCCCGTCAATTCAGGGGTCGGGAGCCGCAACCAGCCACAAGTGGATCCGCGGCGTCGCGCGGCCGCTCCGTCAGGTGATGGCGGCAGCCGGCGTCGCGATCCGCCGCCGTCCACCGAATCGCGTCCGCGCTCGAACGGCGGGACGTATAGCGGTGGTGACGACCGTAGCCGGCGGCGCGATCCGCCGTCGTCCACCGAATCGCGTCCGCGGTCGAGCGGCGGCACGACTAGCGGTGGTGACGAGGGTGGCCGGCGGCGCGATCCCCCACCGTCTGAAACGCGTCCGCGATCGAACGGCGGCAGCGCGTCGAGCGGTGGGGACAACGGCGGCGGCCGCGGCGGTCGTAGCGGAGGCGGCTGGTCGTCCGGAGGTGGCGGTGGTGGCCGGTCGGCGCCGAGCTCGTCGTCGGGTGGATCGCGGCCGTCGAACGGTGGTGGTGGAGGCCGCCGGCGTCCCTGACTACTAGCGACATCTGATCGTTGAAGCGACCGTTTGGGCTCGCATGATCGAGCTCAAACGGTCGCTTCGCGTTCGCGACGGCTTGGCCATGGTCGTCGGGATCATGGTCGGCTCGGGGATCTTCCGCACGCCCGGCGGCGTCGCTTCGCAGCTGGGCCGTCCCGGCCTCACATTCTTCGCCTGGCTGACGGGCGGCATCGTCGCCTTCATGGGCTGCCTCATCTTCGCCGAGCTGGCGACGCGATACCCTCAGGCCGGCGGCAAGTATGTGTACGCACGCGAAGCGTTCGGCCCACGGATGGGCTTCGTCGTCGGCTGGGTGGAAGCGGTCATCTACATCGCGGCGATCGCCGCTATCGCCGTGGTGTGCGGCGAGTATCTCGGCCGGTTGATCGGGGCGCCGGACACTGCCGCGCAGTGGCTCGGCATCGCCCTGCTCGTCCTTTTCACGGGCGTAAACCTCACCGGAGTGGCCTCGGGTCGTTGGGTGCAGAATATCTCCACCACGCTGAAGGTCGCCGGTCTCGTCGTGGTGGTCATCGCGGCGTTTGCGCGCGGCACCGGAGTCGGCTGGTCGACGTCGCTACCGGGGGCGCCGCACGGTGGAGCGCTGTTCGCAGCGATGGCGGTCGCGTTTCAGTCGGTGGTGTGGTCCTACTACGGGTATCTCGACGGCGGCAAGATCGCCGAGGAAATCGTCGAGCCGTCGACAAGCCTGCCGCGGATCTATCTCGGCGGGATCACGCTCGTGACGGTGCTGTATCTCGCCCTCAACGCGGCGTACGTCCACGTGCTGCCGCTCGATAAGGTTGCCGCCTCCAAGCTGGTGGCCGCTGATGTGATGACGGCGCTGTTCGGGGAGGCGGCGGGTGTGGCGTTCCTCGCCTTGTCGCTGCTCGTGGTGATCGCGTCCCTCAACGGCAACATCTTCGTGACGCCCCGCGTCATCTTCGGCCTCGCGCGCGAAGGCCTGGGACCGCAGGAGCTGGCGCGGGTCAACGCAGGCGGGACGCCGTGGGCAGCGATGACGCTGGTCGGAGTCACGGCGATGGTCCTGGCGCTGAGCGGGACATTCGAACAGCTGCTGTCACTCACGATCACATTGATTCTCATCGTGGACTCGATCGCCGTCCTGGCCCTGGTCGTGGCGCGACGCAAGCGCCCGGAGGCGCCGTTTCGGGCGCCGGGATACCCGGCGCTGCCGATTGTCTTCGTGGTGGTCTACGCGGCGCTCTTCGTCGGAACGGCAATCGCTCAGCCGAGAGTGGTGATCACCTCGGTGATAGTCATGGTGGGGACCTACCTGCTCAGTAAGAAGGTCAGTCAATCGACAGACGGAACACGGTGAATCGACGGCTATAGCGCCGCTTCATGACGGTCTGTCCGACTCAAGGCGAGAGCTGCCGCAATCGACCCCGCTCCTCCGAGCAGGAGACCACCGATCACGTCCGAGAAGTAATGCACGCCCAGGTACACTCGACTCCAAGCCACGAGAACCGCGACCCCGACTCCGCTCCATAGCAGGACTCTGCGAGGGCGCTGTCTGCGTTCGCCCTGCGCCGCTATCAAGGCGAGCGTGATGTAAAGCGCGCTGGCCGCGACGGCGTGTCCGCTCGGGAAGCTGTAGGAGTCGGGGATCGCGATGATGGCCTGGGTGGGGCGCGGATGCTGGAACAGGAGCTTCAACACGTCGTCGAGGAGAAACGACAGCGGCGTCCACAGCAGGGCAAGGACGATACGCTGCCGGCCGGCGGCGAAGGCATAGAGCGTCACGCACAACGCGATGAGCGTGACGACCGGAGCGCTGCCGAGCGCCGTGAGATTGACGGCGAGGTTGTTCAGGAGATCGGTGCGGTGGCCGGCGACGCTCATCACGACCGCTTGATCGAGGGGCACGGTCCAGCCCGCGGTGACGGCGATGGAGACCGCGGCAAATCCCGCCAATAACCACAGGACGAACTTCACGACGGTTCCAGCCCTTCGATGCGGTGCATTTCCTGTTGGCTGGGACGCACGTTGCCCGGCCGATACATGATTACCCGGGCGCGCTCCAGCGTGATCAACCCGCCACCAATCATCTCGTCGAGGTCGGGAAGGGCCGCCTGGATCGCCTCTTCCGTCTCAACCACCTCGACGATGATCGGGAGGTCGAGCGAGAGACGCAGAATTTTCTCGGTGTGCACGGTGCTCGACGCGCCGAACCCGGCGACGCCGCGCAACACCGTCGCCCCCGCCAGCCCCTTCTCACGGAGCCGCTGCACCAGCGCCTCGTACAGCGGCTTGCCGCGATACTTGTCGCTCTCCCCGATGAAAATGCGCATCAGGGTGCGCTCACCCTTGAACCGGTGGTGCACGTGAACCTCCCTCGTCAGAGCAGCCTCTCCGCGATCGCTATCCCGACAACCACCGCGAGCAACGAGCCCGCGATCGTGCCGCCCATGTACAGTGTCGCCCACCAGTATTCGCCGTCGCCCAGGAGGCGTATGCTCTCGAACGCGAACGTGCTCATCGTCGTAAACCCGCCGCAGAAGCCAATCGTCAAGCCTGCCCGCAGCTCGGGAGTGATCACCGTCGATCCGGTCGCGAGCCGGATGATGAACCCGAGGATCAGCGACCCGACCAGGTTGATCGCCAGCGTTCCAATGGGGAAGCCGCTGAGACCCGAGCGGGTCTGGATCCATCCCTGGAGATACCAGCGTGCCAGTGTCCCGGCGACGCCGCCCACTGCGATGTACACGATCAAGAAAAAACTCCCCCCTCGAGTTGGGTAGGAGTCATCAGCCGGCGACCGGAAGGCCGTGGCGGTTCGAGGCGAACTCCATCGCCTATGTGCCTGATAAGATAGCGTATCTTTCTCTTCTAGATGCTCAAGCTCGCCATCTCCCAGTTCCGGCCCATGAAGGGCGAGTACGCCGCCAACCTCGAGCGTATCGGCGCGGTGCTCGCCGAGGCGAGCGCACTCGACCTACGACCCGACCTCGTCGTCTTTCCGGAGACGGCGACGTCAGGATACTTCGTCGAAGGTGGAGTCAAGGACGTCGCGGTCACCGCGGGCACCCTGTTGGCGGATCTGGCGCGGGTGTTCCCGGCCGGTGCCGCGCCGTTCGACGTGTCCGTCGGCTTCTACGAGCGCTATCAGAACCACTTCTTCAACTCGTGCTTATACGCCACCCTCGGCGGCAAGCAGCCCGCAGTGCGGCACGTCCATCGCAAAGTGTTTCTCCCCACCTACGGCGTGTTCGACGAGGAGCGGTTCGTCGATCGCGGCCAGGAAGGCGTGCGAGCGTTCGACACGGGCTGGGGTGGACGGGCCGCGATCCTGATCTGCGAGGACGCCTGGCACAGCCTCGCGGCCACGATCGCCGCGCTCGAAGGCGCACAGCTGATCATCGTGCCGAGCGCCTCGCCGGCTCGCGGTACCGGAGTGGACGAAGGCGGTACGAAGCTCCCCGCGAGCATGGTGCGCTGGGAGCGCGTGGTCCAGGGAATCGCCGAAGAGCACGGCGTGTTCGTGGTGCTCGCCAATCTCGTCGGGTTCGAGGGAGGGAAGGGTTTCCCGGGCGCGTCGGTGGTGATCGACCCGATGGGGGAGCTGGTGGTGCGCGGGCCGCTGTTCGAAGAGGGGCTCGTCACCGCCGAGCTCGATCTCGAGCAGCTGACGCACGCGCGCGCCGATTCACCCCTGCTGGCCGACCTGCAGAGCGCGCTGCCGATTCTGACCAAGGGGCTGGGAACCGGCGACAAAAGCGGAAAAGCGAAGGCGGTGAAGTACGATCCGGCGACCAACGGCGCGCGCGCCAAACCGGCGAGCGCCGCGCCCGCCAAGCCTCCGATGCACGTCTTCCGCCGCGCCGCCGGCGAGGCCGATCCGCTGTACATCGACAGCGCGCTGGTTGAAAAGTGGCTGGTGAGCTTCTTGAAAGACGAGGTGGTGCGGCGCCGCAGCTTCACCAAGGGAATCGTCGGGATCTCGGGCGGTGTCGACTCGGCGCTCACCGCGTTTCTCGCCGCCAAGGCGTTGGGGAAAGACAACGTGATCGGTGTACGGATGCCGTACCGCACGTCGAGCCCCGAGAGCCTGTCGCACGCGCAGTTCGTGATCGACACACTGGGCATCGCATCGGTCACCGTGGATATCACCAAGGCGGTCGACGGTTATCTGTCGTCGACCGATGACGTGTCGCCGACGCGAGCCGGGAATGTCATGGCGCGCGAGCGCATGATCGTGTTGTTCGACCTATCCGCGAAATACGCGGCCCTGCCGCTCGGCACCGGCAACAAGTCGGAGCGCCTGCTCGGCTACTTCACCTGGCACGCCGACGACTCGCCGCCGGTCAATCCGCTGGGCGATCTGTTCAAGACGCAGGTGTGGGAGCTGGCGCGCCACGTCGGCGTCCCCGATGTCATTCTCTCCAAGCCCGCGACGCCCGATTTGATTCCCGGGCAGGAAACCGAGCGCGACTACGGGTTCACCTATCAGCAGGCCGATCCCATCCTCTACTACCTGATCCGCGGGTACGGGCCTGAGGAGCTCGAGGCGCGCGGCTTCGATGCGAAGACCGTAGCCGCCGTACAGCGGCGGCTCGACTCGACCCACTGGAAGCGCCGCCTGCCGACGGTCGCCGTGCTGTCGCAGACGGCGATCGGTGAGTTCTACCTCAGGCCGGTGGATTACTGATGCAGGGACGCCATCCGGGCGAGTCCGAAGCGGTGATGGCCGAGCTGATGATGCCACAGCATGCGAACATCATGGGGAATGTGTTTGGCGGCGTGATCCTGGCGCTGGTCGACCGCGTCGCGGCGGTGTGCGCCATCCGCCATGCCCGGCGGCAGTGCGTGACGGTCTCGGTCGACAAGGTCGACTTCCGCGAGCCGATTCACGTCGGCGAGCTGATCACGGCGTTCGCGCGCGTCAATTTCGCGGGCAAGACGTCGATGGAAGTGGGCGTGAAGATCGTCGCCGAGAACATCATGACTGGCGAAAAGCGACACACCAATTCCTGTTACGTGACGTACGTCGCGTTAGACGACAAGGGACGCCCCACGGCGGTGCCGCCGATCGTGACCGACACGGCCGACGACAAGCGGCGCTATGACAGGGCAGCAAAGCGGAGAGCGACTCGGGTGATGGACCGTCGCTATGACCAGGGACATGGGGAATAGCCTCAACCCTAGACCCTTGGCGTCCACTCGTCGGCTCAGCGGCTCGGCGTCTACCTAGGCGTCTGGTCACTGATGCCGAAAGTTGTAGCCGTATTCGGCGGCGGCGGTGCCAAGTCCGTTGCGCACGTTGGTGCCGCGCGCGCGCTCTCCGAAGCCGGTCTGGCTCCTTCGCATTACGTCGGTACTTCATTCGGCGCCGTCATGGCCGCCGCACTTGCCAGCGGCACGACTCCCGACGCGCTCACTGCCCAGCTGCTGCACCCCTCCGGACAGCCGGTGGTCGCGCTCGATTACGTCTCGCTGATCAAGGGATTCTTCGCCGATCACCTGCTGAAGCCCGAACCGCTGCGCGAGCTGATTGCCCGCCTCGTCCCGGCGCAGCGTTTCAGCGATCTCGCGGTGCCGCTCTTCGTGACGGCGACTGATCTCGATTCGGGCGAGCTGGTCGTGTTCGGAGATGAGCATAGCGATGCTCCGCTGCGGGACGTGTTGTACGCCTCGTGCGCCCTGCCGTTGTACTACCCACCCGCCGTCTTGGACGGGCGTCGTTTCGCCGATGGCGGCTTGCGGGCCGTGCTGCCGCTGGCGCCCGCCCGCGAGATCGCCGCCGATCTCGTCGTGGCGGTGCACGTCGGGCCGGGCTTCGACGAGGGGCCCCCTCCTTCCACCGTAAGCAAGCTGATGCCGCCGGCCCTGGTGCGCGCGCACGGATCCTCGGAGCGGATCATGATGGCCGCTCAGGCCGAGAGCGCGATTCGGGACTGGCCCAAGGATGCTGCAAAACTGGTGATTGTCAGGCCGGTGAAGGAGCGAGAAGCGACGTTCGCCGTCCAAAACGTGCAGCGCTACATCAACGCCGGGTATGAAGCCACACGTGAGAGCCTAGCTCCGTAGTACGGTGTCGGCGACCAGCGCCACCAGTCCCAAGGCGCCCGATACGGAGCTTGCTATTACCAGTCTCTTCCTCAGTCCCGCAAAACTCTCGGGCAGCTCGCCCCTGGGGTCGACCTGTAGTCGTCCTAACCTGGCAGCGGTGGGTACCGTCACCCCAATCGCGATGAGGGCCCCCAGGATGCCGCTGACCATCATCAACATCAGCCACCCCGGCACCGTCCCTTCCTTCATATAGGGAGACGTGAGCACGACCCCCGAAAGCACCACCGCTGCCGCTCCCGGTCCCAGCAGGATGCGCTGAATGGCGCTGGTCAGGCGGTACGCCGCGAGGCGCTCAGCGGGGTCGAACCGCTTGGCGGTGACGCCCAGGACCATCGTCGCCAGGCCGCCGCCGAGCCAGAGAATGACGCCGAGCACGTGGACCAGGAGCCAGGGACCCCGCATCAGGACTTCCTTTCGGCGACGACGGTGGGGAGTGGCCGCCGCCCGGCGAAGCCGGCTTCGATCTCGTGCCAATGCCCGATGCGCTCCTCCCCGTGCTTCCAGCACCAGAAGATGTCGCGGCCGTCCAACTTGCCGTAGAAGTCGACGAGGCCCGACTGGGGATCCTTGAGCACGCAGCCGACCCGATCGAGCTCCTCGTGGCAGTCGGTGATCCTGCGCGCGACGGACTCGATTTGGCGCTGCAGGTCGAACTGCTCGGGCGACTCGCCCCACTCGGGATTGGAGCGGGCGGACAAGAGCTCGTGTCGGTTGATGAGATCGCGACACTGCGGATAGAGAGTGGTAACGTCCGCGACGATGCGGCGGACCAGGGGCAGGGTGCGCTCCGC
>DATLVL010000037.1:0-2614 GCA_035577525.1 Gemmatimonadales bacterium
GTCGGCGGCGCGGCAATACAGCTCGAAGCCGTCTTCGCCGGTGTACCCGGTGCGCGACACGAAGCACTGCGCGCCGGCGATCGTGCCACGCGCGAAGTGGTAGTACAGGATGTCGGCGACCTTGAGGTTGGTGATTCCCCCGAGGATCCCTTCAGCGGCGGGCCCCTGCACCGCGAGCAGCGCCGTCTCGTCCGAGATATCGCGCAGCCGTACGTTGGCGCCGCCCTTCAGTGCGACGATATGGTCCCAATCCTTTTTGATGTTGGCGGCGTTGACGACCAGCATCACTTTGTCGTCGAAGCGGTACACCACGCAGTCGTCGACGAATGTCCCCTGCTCGGTGAGGATCCCCGAGTAATGGGCCTGCCCCGGCTTCAGTGCCGAGACGTCGTTGCACGTGATGCGCTGCACGAAGGCATTGCGGTCGGGACCGGTGACCTCGAACTCGCCCATGTGCGACACATCGAACAGCCCGGCGTGATCGCGTACTGCCTTGTGCTCGGCGGTGATCCCGGCGGGATAGGTGACCGGCATCTCGAAGCCGGCGTAGGGCACCATCTTCGCGCCCAGCGCGACGTGGATGTCGTGCAGCGGCGTGTGCTTCAGAGCGGTGGCGGTGTCGGCCATGGTGGTCAGCCCATCAGAGTGGCGAGCAGCGCTTTCTGGACGTGCAGCCGGTTCTCGGCTTCGTCCCAGACGCGCGACTGCTTGCCTTCGATGACGTCGTTGGACACTTCCTCGCCGCGGTGCGCAGGCAGGCAGTGCAGGAAAATCGCTTTCGGATCGGCGAGCTTCATCAAGTCGGCGTCAACCGTGTAGCCCTTGAAGGCGTTGCGCCGGGCCTCGGCCTCCGTCTCCTGCCCCATTGAGGCCCAGACGTCGGTGTTCACGACGTGCGCTCCCTCCACCGCCTCTTCCGGCACTTCGGTCACGACCACCGTCGTCCGTTGCGACGCGCGCTCAAACTTCTCGCGATTCGGCTCGTACCCCTCGGGGCAAGCCAGCCGCAGCTCGAACCCCAGAATCTCGGCGGCTTCCAGCCAGCTGTTCGCCATGTTGTTGCCGTCGCCGATCCAGGCGATGCGCTTCCCCTCCCATCCGCCCAGCGCCTCGCGCACGGTGAAGAGATCGGCGAGTACCTGGCAGGGATGCGACAGATCGGTGAGGCCGTTGATCACGGGGATCGTGGCGCAGCGCGCCAGCTCCTCCACTTCGGCATGATCGAAGGTGCGGATCATGATGCCGTGCACGTAGCGCGAGAGCACGCGGGCGGTGTCGGGGATCGGCTCGCCGCGCCCGATCTGGATGTCGCGCGAGGAGAGAAACAGGGCCTGGCCGCCGAGCTGGAACGTGCCGGTTTCGAACGACACCCGCGTCCTGGTACTCGACTTGGCGAAGATCATGGCCAGCGTCTTCCCGGCGAGCGGCGTCTCGCGGTAGGTACGGCGCTTCATCCGCTCGGCCAGGTCGAACAGCCGGGCGATCTCTTCGCGACTGAAGTCGGTGACGGCTAGAAAGTCCCGTTTCTGCATGGCTTCCTGGGGCAGGTCAAAATGACAGTAACCGCCTGCACACTTTACCTACGCGGACGGAGGGGAGTCAAGCCGAAGGCGATTCCATGAAGTAGTCGTGCAGCGCGGGGTCGATGCGGCGTGGCCGACCGGTGGCGGCGTTAATGGGGCACCACACGCTGCGTACGTCGGCGAGGACGGCGCCGTCCGGAGCACGGGTGAATTGCACGAACCGCTCGAAGCGCGTCCCCGTGGCCTCGCCCACCCACGTCGTGGCGATCAGGTGGTCGCCGGGGCGGGCCGCCTGGCGGTAGTCGATCTCGTGGCGCAGCACCACCCACACCACCTCGGCCTGGAGCTGGACGGGGGCTGCAGCGCGCCAATGCGCCGTCGCCGCCTCCTGCACCCAGCGCAGGTAGACGACGTTGTTGACATGGCCCAGCTCGTCGATGTCCTGGGGAGAAACCGTGACGGGGTGCGCGAAGCGGACCGGCCGCTGTTGGCCGCCCGTCACAGGATGTAGCGCCGCAGGTCCTCGTCGTCCACGATCTTCTCGAGCCGTGTCCGCACCGCCTGGGCATCGAAGACGATCTGCTTGGTGGGGTAATCGGGGAGCTCGAACAGGATGTTCTCGAGCAGCGTGCTCATCACGGTGTGCAGGCGGCGCGCTCCGATATTCTCCATGCGGTCGTTCACTTTGGCAGCGATGCGTGCGATCTCGGCGACGCCGTCCGCGGTGAACGACAGCGTGGCGCCTTCGACCTGGCACAGCGCGGCGTACTGCTTGGTGAGCGCGTTTTCGGGCTCCGTCATGATGCGGATGAAGTCCGCTTCGGTGAGCGGCGACAGCTCGACGCGGATCGGGAAGCGCCCCTGCAGCTCGGGGATCAGGTCCGACGGCTTGGAGACGTGGAACGCGCCGGCGGCGATGAACAGCACGTGGTCGGTGCGTACGTAGCCGTAGCGCGTCTGCACCGTCGAGCCTTCGACGATCGGCAACAGGTCGCGCTGCACGCCCTCGCGCGAGACGTCGGGGCCGGCCTGGCCCCGCTCGCCGGCGATCTTGTAGATCTCGTCGATGAAGATCATGCCGTGGTTCTCGA
>DATLVL010000038.1:0-13078 GCA_035577525.1 Gemmatimonadales bacterium
CGGGTTGCTCGCCTATCCCACCGAAACGGTGTACGGTTTGGGATCGCGGCCCGCTGCGCCGGACGTGCAGGCGCTGGCCTCGCTCAAAGGACGGGCGCCGGGCAAGCCGTTCTTGCTGCTCGTCTCCAGTCGCGAGATGGCTGAGGCACAGGGGCTCGCGTTTACCGAGTCGGCCCGGGCGCTGGCGCGGGCATTCTGGCCCGGACCGCTGACGCTCGTGTTGCCGGGCGGGGGAGGCCGGCTCCCCGATCTTTTGCGGGGACCGGAAGGGGGCATCGCCGTGCGGTGGACGTCGCATCCACTCATCGTGAACCTGGTGGCGGAGCTCGGGGAGCCGCTGACGTCGACGTCGGCGAACCTCCCGGGGTCGCAGCCGGCACCGGGTGCGGAAGCCGTGCTGCGCGACTTCCGCCACGCCGTCACGTCCGGTCAGCTCATGGTGCTCGACGGCGGGGTACTCGGCAACCGCCCGCCGTCGACGGTGGTCGATTGCACCGGACCCCTGCCGCGCGTCATTCGCTCCGGCGCCGTATCGCTCGCCGAGCTGCGCGCGGGAGCGGGCATGCTCGCTCCATGAAACGGATCCTCTTCGTCTGTACCGGCAACATCTGCCGCAGTCCGCTCGCCGAGGCGCTGCTGAAGCGCGCGCTGCACGAGCGCGGCGTCGAGGACGTATCGGTCGAGTCGGCGGGGACCGGTGCGTGGGACGGGGCGCCCGCGTCGGAGGGCGCCTACCTCGTGGCGCTCGAGCGGGGGCTCGACCTCTCTGGCCACCGCGCGCGGTTGCTCACGCGCGAGATCGTCGAAGATTCGGGCCTGATCTTCACGATGGCGCGCCACCACCGTGCCCGGGTGCACGAGCTGGGGGGCGAGGGTCGCGTGCACGTGCTCGGCGAGTACGTGGGCAAGACCGGCGAGGACGCCGAGGTGGGCGATCCCTTCGGCGGCGACCTCGAAGTGTACCGGGACACCTGCGCCGAGCTCGAGGCGCTGATCGCCACGGTCGCCGACCGGCTGGCGGCCGAGGCGCGGCGTGAGGATCGGCGGTAGCACGCGGCTGCTCGCCGTGCTCGGCGATCCCGTCGCGCATTCCCTTTCCCCCGTGATGCACAACGCGGCGATCGCTGCCCTGGGGCTCGACGCCGTCTACGTCGCGTTGCGCACGCCGTCCGCTGCGGTTCCCGATACCCTCACCACCCTCACCGCACTCGGCGTCGCCGGTAACGTGACGGTGCCGCTCAAGGGCGCGGCGGAACGCTGTGTCGCGCGTAAAACGGATCTGTGCGCCCGTAGCGGCTCGTGCAATACGTTCTGGGTGGAGCAGGGAACGCTCGTCGGCGACAATACCGACGTCCCCGCGATTGCGGCAGAGCTGAAGGCGATGGGCGTCGACGGCGGGCGCTGGCTCGTGCTCGGCACCGGAGGCTCGGCCCGTGCGGTCGCGATCGCCGCCGCACACGCCGGCGCGGAGCTCGTGGTGCGCTCGCGCGAGCCGGCCCGCGCCAACGCGTTTGCCGAATGGGCGAGCGCCCAGGGGGCCCGCGCCCGCGCCGCAACCGGTCCCGAGGCTGCGGACACAATCGTGAACGCCACGCCGCTGGGACTGCGCGACAACGATCCGCTGCCGCTCGACAACGGGCCGGCTGAGCCTAGAGCCGTGCTCGACCTCGTGTACCGCCCCGGCACTTCACGCTGGGTCCGGGAGCTGTCGCGCCGCGGGATCACGGCGCGCGACGGACGAGGCGTGCTGGTGCGGCAGGGGGCACTCGCGTGGCAGCGATTTTTCCCCCAGGAGTCACCACCGGTCGAGGTGATGCGCGCCGCGGTCGAGCGCGCCCTGCGTGCCTAGCTCGGTTGTCGCTGCCCTCGAGCAGCTGCTCTTGCCCGCCGAGTGTCTGGTCTGCCACCGGCTTCTCGGTCCCCAATTCACCGACGATCTCGTCTGCCGTGTCTGTCGCCTGCGCTGGCGGCCGGTGCGTCGGCCCTGGTGTGAGCGCTGCGGGCAACCGGAGCCCCATTTCGGTCCCTGCCGGCTGTGCCGCACATGGCCTGCGGAGCTCACGTCGGCGCGGTCGGCGGTGTGGCTCGATGGCGGCGCGCGCCGCACCGTCCACGCCCTGAAATACGAGGGGCTGTCGCGCGTGGGGCGCGACATGGCCGCGGTCGTGGCAAAGCTGGTCGAGCGGCCTCCCGCCGCCGCAGTGCTCGTGCCGATCCCGCTCGGCGCCAAGCGGCTCGCGCGGCGCGGCTACAATCAAAGCGAGGCCCTCGCTGCCGCGCTCGCGCAACTCTGGGGTCTGACGAATCGTCCGGAACTCCTTGTCCGAACGCGGGATACGCCGACGCAAACGGCGTTGACACCAGCCGCTCGTCTAGCGAACGTGGCGGGGGCTTTTCGAGTGCAGAATGCAGAATGGCGAATGCAAAATGATTCGCGAGCCGCTCATTCTGCATTCATCATTCTGCATTCATCATTGGTTCTGGTCGACGACGTTTTCACCACCGGGGCGACGCTGGCGGAAGCGGCCCGCGCGCTGGCGGGCGCGGGGTTTCAGGCGATCTCGGCCGTCACCTTCGGCAGGGCGAGTCTACCGGACTTCACTTAGGGAGTGCGCATGGCCGTTCGCGTAGGGATCAACGGGTTCGGACGTATCGGGCGCAATGTGCTGCGGGCCGCCGTCATGGCGAAACAGACGACGCTGGAGTTCGTGGGCGTCAACGACATCACCGATACGAAAACGCTGGCCCACCTCCTGAAATACGATTCAGTCCATGGCCGCTTCCCGGGAACGGTCGAAGCAAACGGCGACAACCTGGTGGTCAACGGCCGCGAGATCCGCGTGACCGCGATCAAGGAGCCGGAGAAGCTGCCCTGGAAGGAACAGGGCGTAGAGCTGGTGCTCGAGAGCACCGGCCGCTTCACCGACCGCGAGTCGGCGGCCAAGCACCTCACCGCCGGCGCCAAGAAGGTCGTGATCTCCGCTCCGGCCAAGGGTGAGGACATCACGATCTGCATGGGTGTGAACGAGAAGAAGTACGACGCGGCGAAACACCACGTCATCTCCAATGCCTCGTGCACGACCAACTGTCTCGTCCCGGTGGTCAAGGTCATTCTCGAGAATTGGGGACTGGTACACGGGTTCATGACGACGGTGCATAGCTACACCAACGACCAGCAGATCCTCGACCTGCCGCACAAGGATCTGCGCCGCGCCCGGGCTGCCGCGCTCTCGATCATTCCCACCACGACCGGCGCCGCCAAGGCGACGAGCCTCGTGATCCCGGAAGTGAAGGGGAAACTCGACGGCGTCTCGCTCAGGGTCCCGACGCCCGACGTGTCGCTCGTCGATCTGACGGTCGAGGTGGAGAAAAAGACGACGATCGAAGAGGTGAATGCAGCGTTCAAGAAAGCCGCGCAGGGTGAGCTGAAAGGCATCCTCGACGTCTCCGACGAGCCGCTCGTGTCGAGCGACTACATCGGCAACCTGTTTTCAAGCGTGGTCGACTCCAAGTCCACGAACGTGATCGACGGCACGCTGGTACACGTCTCTTCGTGGTATGACAACGAGATGGGCTACTCGGCACGCTGCGTGGATCTGCTCGCCTACCTCGGCGCGCACCGATGACCAAACGCTCCCTCGAGAGCCTCCCGGGGAGCGCGCTCGAGGGAAAGCGAGCCCTGGTCCGCGTCGACTTCAACGTTCCATTGAAGAACGGGACCGTCACCGACGACAGCCGCATCCGCGCCGCGCTGCCGACGATCAAGTACCTGCGCGATCACGGCGCCCGGGTCGTCCTCTTGTCCCATCTCGGCCGGCCCAAGGGCGGGCCCGAGCCGAAGTACTCGCTGCGCCAGATCGTGCGCGACGTCGAGAAGCTGATCGGCGCGCCGGTCGAATTCATCGAGCATCTCGAGCAGGGGGTGGCGGTGACGCGGCGCCTGCCGCGCGGCGGCGTGGCGCTGGTCGAGAACACGCGTTTCTGGCCCGGTGAGGAGCAGAACGATCCGGAGCTGGCGAAACAATTCGCGGCGCTGGGGGACTTCTACGTCAACGACGCGTTCGGGTCGGCGCACCGCGCCCACGCCTCGACCGAAGCGGTCGCCCATCTCCTGAAGCCCGCCGTCGCCGGGTACCTGATGGAGCGCGAGCTGCAATACCTCGGCGCCGCGCTCGAGCACCCGCGGCGGCCGTTCCTCGCCGTCCTGGGCGGGGCGAAGATCAGCGGCAAGATCGACGTGATCCAATCGCTGCTCCCCAAGTGTGACGCCATCCTGATCGGCGGCGCCATGGCCTGCACCTTCTTCGCCGCCATGGGACTCGAAATCGGCGGGTCGCTCGTCGAGCGCGACCGCATCGACATGGCGCGCGCCCTGTTGAAGCGCAGCGGGCAGAAGATCGTCCTGCCCCGGGGAGCCACGGTCGCGCCGTCGCTCGAGCGCGCCGCCGAGCGCAAGCAGGTGGCGAGTGACAAGATTCCCGCCGACATGTCGGTGTTCGATGTCGATCAGGCGACGGCGGACGATTTCCGGGCTCGCATCATCGGCGCCAAGACGGTCGTATGGAATGGCCCGATGGGCGTGTTCGAAACCCCACCGTTCGACGCCGGGACGCGGGCCGTCGCCAACGCCCTCGTCGAAGCGACCGCCAAGGGCGCCACGACTGTCGTGGGTGGAGGAGACTCGGCGGCGGCGGTCGCCGGTCTCGAGAACAAGCTGACCCACGTCTCCACCGGCGGCGGAGCCTCGCTCGAGTTTCTCGAAGGGAAGCCGCTGCCCGGTGTGATGGCGCTGGACGACGCGTGAGATCGCTGTTGTTCGCCGCTAACTGGAAGATGCACCTCGGACCCGCCGCGGCACGGACCTACATCGATCAATTCCTTGCCGGATACCAGGCGCAGGCCGGCCGCCGCGTCTGGTTCTTCCCACCGGCCACGACTCTGTACACCGTTTCCCAGCAGATCGACGGACGCGATGACCTCGCCGCCGGCGCCCAGGACATTCACTGGGAGCCGAAGGGGGCGTTCACGGGCGAGATCTCGGTCCCGCTCGCCGTCGAAGCCGGGGCGCGAGCAGCGCTGATCGGGCATTCCGAGCGGCGCCACGTATTCGGCGAGACGGACGCCGAGACCGGCCTCAAGGTGCGCGCCGTCCTCGCCGGGGGACTCATCCCCATGCTGTGTGTGGGCGAAAAGCTGGAGCAGCGGGAGGCGGGGGAGACGCTCGCCGTGGTGCAGCGCCAGCTCGCGGGGGGACTCGAGGGACTCGATCCCGAGGCGCTCCGTAAGGTGATCATCGCCTACGAGCCGGTGTGGGCGATCGGCACCGGGAAGAACGCGACGCCAGGCGACGCCGCCCTGGTTCATGCCGACATCCGGGCGTGGCTCACGCAACGCGGCGCCACGGCTCCCATCATCCTCTACGGTGGCAGCGTCAATCTCAAGAACATCGCTGCGCTCTTGGCGGAGCGGGAATTGGACGGGGTCCTCGTGGGCGGGGCGTCGCTGGATGCTGGTACTTGGATCGAGATGGCTAATACAGGACGGTAGACCTCTTCCGCCCTCGTCCGCCCTCTTGAATAGTCGCAGCGCCACTAGGTATACTCCGCCCGCGATGTATACCGTTCTCCTCGTCCTGCTGCTGCTCACCTCCCTCGTGATGGCGACGGCCGTACTGCTCCAGGCGGGGCAGGGCGGCGGCCTGGCGTCGCTGGGCGGCGCGGGCGGCACCAGCGACATGGTGATGGGGGGACGCCAGGCGACGACCCTGCTGCATACCGTCACCTGGTGGTGCGCCGGGATCTTCCTGTTTCTGGCACTCGTGCTGGCGCTGATGTCTTCGCACGCGAGCGGCCCACGCTCGGTGCTCGAGGGCGGCGCGGCCCCCGCACCGACGCCCGTGCAGTCCGCGCCGCTGCCGATTCAGTCCTCGCCGCCGGCGGGCAACACCGCTCCGGCGACGCAGCCGTCCACTCAGACACCGCCGCCGAAGCCCAATCGCTGACCGACTGCCGGCGTACGTGCTCCTGGAGGATGGCGCCTGCTTCACCGGAACCGCGCCGCTCCCCTTCGAGCCCGCGTGCGCTGAAGTCGTTTTCACCACCAATCTGAGCGGCTACCAGGAGGTGTTCACCGACCCCTCCTACCTCGGCCAGCTCGTGGTGATGACGGCGCCGATGATCGGGAACTACGGCATCAACTCCGAGGACGTGGAGTCCGACCGGCCGCGCGTCGCCGGCGTCGTGGTGCGCGAGCTGTCCCAGCACCCCTCGAACTGGCGCTCCACCGGCGGTCTGACCGAATGGCTCGCCGCCGCGCGGATCCCCGTCGTCGCCGAAGTCGATACCCGCCAGCTGACGCGCCACATCCGCTCCAAAGGCGCGATGCGCGGCGTACTCGCGACCGGCACCGCGCCGACCGACGCCGTGCGCCAGCAGCTCGATCGCTCGCCGCGCATGGACGGACTCGATCTGGCGAGCGTCGCCACGGTCGCCCAGGAGTACGTCGAGGGTCCCGCCGACGCCAAACATCACGTCGTCGCGTTCGACTTCGGGATGAAGCGCAACATCCTGCGACTGTTCGTGCAGAACGGCTGCCGTGTCACCGTCGTCCCCGCGGCGACGTCCGCGGCTCGAGTCCGCGAGCTCGACCCCGATGGACTGTTTCTCTCCAATGGCCCGGGAGACCCGTCGGCAGTCGGCTACGCTGTCGACACGATCCGCGAGCTGGCCGACGGGACCCTCCCGATTTTCGGCATCTGCCTCGGGCACCAGTTGCTTGGGCTGGCGTTCGGGGGAGAGACGGTCAAGCTTCCGTACGGGCACCGCGGCGGAAACCACCCGGTCCGGGATGTCGCTACTGGGCAAGTGCTTATCACCTCCCAGAACCACGGGTTCGCCGTCCGGGGGGATACAGGGGGCGTCCCAGGCGCGAAAGCACTTCAGGTCACCCACCTTAACCTCAATGACGGCACCGTCGAAGGGGTCCGGCACAGGGAATCCCCGATTTTCGCCGTGCAGTACCATCCCGAGGCGTCTCCGGGCCCACACGACGCCCAACAGCACTTCCGAGAGTTCCTCCAAGCTCTTGACAGTCAATAGCTAAGCGCCGTATGTTGGGCCCCCGGTTGTGGTATTCCCTGGGCCCTTCGGGGGGTACGGATGACGAAGGCCGACTTGGTCGAGAAGGTCACCGCACAAATCGCCCGCACTGCCGGTCCCTTGATTTCCAAGAAGGACTGCGCGCGGGTGGTAGACTCATTTCTGGACGCGGTGAAAGCGGCCCTAGCTGAGCAGCATAACATTGAGATACGCGGGTTTGGCACGTTCAAGATCCGCCAGCGCAAGACGCGCATGGCACGCAACCCGCGCACTGGTGACCCCGTCGAAGTAGCCGCGCGCCCTGTGCCGGTGTTCAAGCCCAGCAAGGAGTTGCGCGCGATGGTGGCGGACCACGACGTCAACGTTCCGACCTAACCCGCCGTTCTAGAGCGACTTGCCGCGGCCCCGCTCGGGAATTCCCGACGGGGCCGCGTTGCATTGGTGTGGGTATCATTCTGTTCCGCCGTCGCTACTCAACCTGAGGGTTTTCATGCGCTTGTATCGATGGTCAGTCAGCGCCGTCGTTCCGTTGTTGTTGTCCCCCGGAGTCCATGCCCAGGCGGTCCGCTACGAGGTCTCGATCAGCTCCGCCGCCGGTCACCTGTACCACGTGAAGGCCGAGTTTCCGACGAGCGGACAGGACACGCTGCTCGTGTCGTTGCCGGCGTGGAGCCCGGGGAATTACGAGATCCAGAACTACGCCCGCTTGGTACGGCACTTCGCAGTGCACGACGCGACGGGGAAGGCGCTGTTCTGGGACCGGCTCGACAAGGACACGTGGCGTGCCGGCACGGCGAAGAACCCTACGGTGACCGTCGAGTTCGACTATTACGCCGATACGATCGACCTGTCGCAGGCGCGTCTGGTCTCCGACTTCGGTCAGTTTCTCGGCACCAATCTCTTTCTCTACCAGAACGGCCATCTCGAGCGTCCCGCCGAGGTGCGCTTCACGCTGCCGGCCGGGTGGGACGTTATGACCGCGCTGCCGCGCTCGGGTGATGCTTACAGAGCGGCGGATTACAACGAGCTCGCCGACGCCCAGACGTTCGTCGGTCATTTCGCGCGCGACTCGATTTCGGTCGACGGCAAGTGGATCCGCATCGGCTTCTGGCCTGCGGCGGATTACACGCCGGCCACGTCGAAGAACCTGAAGGACGGGATCGGGCGGCAGGCGGCGACCCAGAACAAGTTGATGGGCGGAGCGCCGTACGACGTCTATACCGTGTTCTTCAACATCATTCACGAGCCGATCCAGTTCGGCGGTGGTCTGGAGCACGCGGCGTCACAGTACGACATCCTGCCGACCGAGATGTACGTGGACGCGAGCGGCAATTTCGGCTCCTTCGTGCGCCCCCTGACGGCGCACGAGTTCTTCCACCTCTGGAACGTGAAGCGCATCCGTCCCGCCGAGATGTGGCCGTACGACTACCGTGCCGAGCAGTACACGCCGCTCTTGTGGTGGTCGGAGGGCGTGACGGACTACTACGGCGATCTCACCGATCTGCGCTCCGGCCTGTGGACCGACAGTGACTGGCTCGGCAACACCCAATCCAACGTCGACCAGGTCGAGCAGATCCCCGAGCCGTGGAGCGAGGAAGACGGCAGCATCGCGACGTGGATCAACGAGATCTACGACAACAGCTCGCAGATGTACTATCCCAAGGGCTCGCTGACGGGATTGCTGATCGATATCTCGATTCGCAATGCTACCGACAACAAGCATTCGCTCGACGAGGTCACGCGCAACCTGTACACGCGGTTCTACAAGCAGGGGAAGGGCTTCCGCACCGCCGACCTGCTGGGCTTGTTGACCGAAGCGGGCATGCCGGACGTCAACGGCTTCTACCAGCGCTACATCAATGGCCGCGACCCGCTTCCCTACGAGCAGATCCTGCCGCTCGCCGGCATCGCGGTGCAGCGCACCAGCCAGACGTCGTTGTTCGTCGGCGTGTCGTTCGGCGCTGCCGCCAACGTCCTTGGCGGCGTCGTGGACGGGGGTCCGGCACAGCAGGCCGGCCTGCAGGCAGGGGACACGATCGTGTCGGTCGACGATATTACGGTGCAGCCGGACAAGGACTGGGGGCCGACGTTCCGCTCCCGCTACGCCGGCAAGACGGGACCTGTGCCGGTTGTCGTGCGGCGCGGCGGCCAGACCCTGACGCTGAACGTGACGCCCGGGCAGCGGACGGTGACGGGGCTGCAGCTGTCGCGCATCGCGAATCCGACACCCAAGGCCGCGAAGGTTTGGCAGGGAATTGCGACGGGAGCGGTGGATAAGTGAGCGTTGTGAAGTTGAAGTTCTTTGCACGCTACGCCGAGCTGGTGGGGGCGGACGAGCGCGAGTTGGCGCTCGACCTGCCCGCAACGGTCGCTGACGTCGTGCGCCGGGCCCGGGTCGAGATTCCGGGCGCATCGAGCATTCCCGAGCGCCCGCTGGTCGCGGTGAACCTGCGACACGTGCAGATGGATGCCAGAGTGGCCGACGGCGACGAGGTGGCGTTGTTGCCACCATTGGCAGGTGGTTGAGCTGGGTGGGCTAACCCCGGGCCGGTGGCCCGGGGTTAGAGGAACCAGGCAGCGTGTCCATGTGGGGTGAACCCCGGGGCGTCGCCCCGGGGTTAGCCCACCCAAGGTGGGTACTGCATGCTCAGTAAGAACCCGATCTCCCCCGCCGCACTCCTCGCCGAGGTCGCCGCACCGGAGCTCGGGGGGACGTGCTTGTTCCTGGGGACGGTGCGCGACGGTCCGGACGACGGCGGCATCACGGGGATCGAGTACTCGGCCTACGAGGCGATGGCGGTGGCAGAGCTGGAGCGCATCCTCGCGGAAACGCGGGCGCAATGGCCCGAGGCGCGCGTCGCGGTACGGCACCGGCTCGGCCTGGTGACGACGGAGGAGGCGAGTATCGGTATCGCCGCCGCCGCCCCGCATCGCGCCACGGCGTTTGCCGCGTGCCGCTATGTGATCGAGCAGGTGAAGGAGCGGCTGCCGGTGTGGAAGAAGGAGCTGCGCGCCGACGGGTCGGTGCTGTGGGTCGATCCGCAGGGTCGGCCGGCGGTCGTCGGGCCGGCATGACGCATTCGGTGCAGGACCGGCTCGGCCGGCCGCTGGGCAGTCTGCGCGTGTCCGTCACGGACCGCTGCAACCTGCGCTGCAGCTACTGCATGCCGGAAGCGGAGTACCAGTGGCTGCCGCGCGCGCAGATCCTCACGTTCGAAGAAATCACCCGCCTCGTGCGCGTGTTCGCGGGGCTCGGCGTCACCAAAGTGCGGCTCACCGGCGGCGAGCCATTGCTGCGGCATGACCTCGAGCAGCTGGTACAGATGATCAACGCCGACGCCCGCATCACCGACCAGGCGCTGACGACCAATGGCGTGCTGCTCGGCGCGCACGCCGCCCCGCTCAAGGCGGCGGGGCTCAGTCGCGTCACAGTGAGCCTCGACACGCTGCGGCCCGACCGGATGGAGCGCTTCGCCCGCACCACGCGCCACGCCGACGTGCTGGCGGGGATCGGCGCGGCGCAGGGGGCCGGATTCGAGCGGTTGAAGATCAATACCGTGGTGGTGCGCGGGTTCAACGACGACGAGCTGGCCGACCTGATCGAATTCGCCCGGGCGCGCGACGCCGAGGTACGGTTCATCGAGTACATGGACGTCGGCGGGGCGACGCGCTGGTCGATCGACCGCGTGGTGTCGCAGCGGGAGATGCTCGACCGCCTGGGACATCGCTACGGCGCGATCACTGCCATCACGGGGGACGATCCGCACGCACCGGCCGAGCGATTCGCGCTTCCCGATGGAACGACGTTCGGCATCATCGCGTCGACGACCGCCCCCTTCTGCCGGGCCTGCGACCGCAGCCGCATCACCGCCGACGGGCAGTGGCTCTTGTGTCTCTACGCCGCCGGCGGGGTGGACCTGCGCGAGCCGCTGCGTGGGGGAGCCTCGGACGAGGAATTGACGGCCCTGATCCGGACCGGGTGGGAAGGGCGCACCGACCGGGGGGCCGAGGACCGACTTGGGCTCAGTGAACGGGAGCCGCTCTATCAGGTGAGCGGACTGCGCGCCGATCCACATCGGGAAATGCACACCCGGGGCGGGTAGACTGCCCGTGACCCGGCGCGCAGTCGTCGGGTCGCTCCGGGGAAAACCTGAACCTTCCTGCAAACGGAACCATGCCACTGCTCCAGCTCCAGGATATCGCCAAACGCTTCGACGGCATCACCGCCGTCGACCAGGTTTCCTTCACGGTGGATCGAGGTCAGGTGGTGGGCTTTCTCGGCCCTAACGGCGCCGGGAAGTCCACCACCATGCGCATGATCACCCAGTTTCTCGACCCCGACGCCGGCACGATCCAGTTCGACGGCGTTCCCATCGCGAACGACCCGCGCGCCGTCAAGCGCCGCATCGGCTACCTCGCCGAGAACAACCCGCTCTACGGCGACATGCTGGTGAGCGACTACCTCGACTTCATCGCCGAGCTGCGCCAGCTCACCGGCGCCGAGAAGGCCCGCGCGATCGATGAGGCGGTGCAGGCAACCGGGCTCGACAGCGTCTTTTACCGGCCGATCGGCGATCTGTCCAAGGGATTCCGGCAGCGCACCGGTCTGGCGCAGGCGATCCTGCACCGTCCCGAGCTGCTGGTGCTGGACGAGCCGACTGAGGGGCTCGATCCCAATCAGCGCCTCGAGATCCGCCATCTCATCAGCCACCTCGGCCGGGAGCGCACGGTGCTGCTGTCCACCCACGTGCTGTCCGAGGTGCGGCAGAGCTGTACGCGCCTCCTGATCATCAACAAGGGAAAGATCGTCGCGGACGGCGCCGTCGACACGCTGATCCAGAGCGCGGAGGGTACGCGCCAGGTGCGCGTCGAGGCGAAAGGCGACCGTGTGCTCGAGAAACTCGGCGCCGTTGGGGGAGTCATCCGCGTGCAGTCCGATGTGGGGACGGCCGGGGTGCGGGCGGTGCTCACCGTCTCGGGGGACGCGGACGTGCGGCCCGCGATCTTCGAGCTGGCCAAGCGCGAGGGATGGACGCTGTACGAGCTGTTTCAGGAGCAGGGCAATCTCGAGGATCTGTTCCGCCAGCTGACGACGGAGCCGGCGGTGGAGGCGGCGGTATGAACCCGATCCGGATCATCGCCCGGCGCGAGCTGAAGACCCTGTTTGATCTCCCGACCGCCTACATCCTGCTCGTCGTCTTCATCGCCGTAAACGACTTTCTGTACTTCCGCCAGGCCGAGCTGTACGGGCTGGCGACGCTACGCCCTATGCTCGAGCTGTTGCCATGGTTGCTGCTGTTCTTCGTCCCCGCGGTGACGATGCGGGCGCTGGCGGAGGACGTGCGCGCCGGAACGCTCGAAGTGGTGCTGGCGCAGCCGATCACCGAGCGGGAGCTGCTGCTCGGCAAGTATCTGGGGCAGGTCGCGTTTTTGTGGATCGCCCTGGCGCTTACGCTCGCGATTCCGCTCGGCTTGTGGATCGGCGCTCGTCTCGAGGTCGGCGTGATCATCGCCCAGTACTTCGGCTCGGCGCTGCTCGTCGCCGGATTTGCGGCCGTCGGCGTGTGGGCTTCGAGCGTGACGCGCAATCAGATCACCGCGTTCATTCTCGGCGTCGCGGTGATGTTCCTGCTGGTCCTCGTGGGTCTCGACCCGTTGCTGGTCGGGCTCCCGGCGGGCCTCAGCGCCGTCGCCGCCGCGCTCGGCGTGCTGTCGCACTTTCAGCAGATCGCCCGCGGGGCGGTGGACCTGCGCGACATCATCTACTTCCTCACGCTCGTCGCCGTGTTCCTGAGCCTCGCCTACTTCTCGCTGATGCGCCGCAAGCTGGCCCCGAGCGGAGCCGAGCTGAAACGCCTGCAGCTGGGGACGACGCTACTGATCGGCGTGCTCGTGATGCTGAATCTCTTCGGGCGCTGGATCGGCGGGCGGATCGATCTTTCGCCGGGACGGCAATTCACCCTGTCGCGCGCGTCCCGGGA
>DATLVL010000039.1:0-4706 GCA_035577525.1 Gemmatimonadales bacterium
GACGCCCGGGACCCGTTCCACCCGCTCGCGCAGCCTTTCGTACGTCGCGTTGATCTCGGCCCGCTTGTAACCCAACGCATCGAGATTTACCGTAGCGACGATCAGGCGGTCGGGATCGAATCCGAGTCGCAAACCAAGTACGCGATGCAGACTGGTGATGAACAGTCCCGCGCCCGTCAGCAGGATGAACGTCAGGGCGATCTGTCCCACGAGGAGCCCGGTGCGTGTGGCCGAGCGGGCGACGCTTCCTTCGCGCACTCCCGACTTCAGCGCGGCGGAGAGGTCGGGGACGCCGGCGTGCAGAGCCGGGGCGAGGCCCGCAAGCAGCGAGGTCGCGAGCGCGAGCGCCGCGCTGAACAGGAACACACGCGGCTCGAGCAGATCGCCCGGTGCGGCGTCGGGGATCATGGCGGCGCGGAGCAGCGGCCCGGCCCACAACGTCACGAGCAGCGCCGCTCCGAGTCCCAGAACCGCGAGCAGCGCGCTTTCGGCATAGAGCTGGCGGATCAGACGGACGCGGCCCGCACCCAGCGCCACGCGCACGGCGATCTCGCGGCGGCGCTGCAGCGCGCGGGCGAGCAGCAGGTTCGCCACGTTGGCGCAGGCGATCAGCAGCACCGCGCCGCAGACGGCGACGAGCCAGAGCGACAGCTTCGCGGCGTTGTCGGCGTTGGGACCGAGCGCCTGGTGCACAGAGCCCATCGACACGGTCGCCGTGGAGTCTGCCTTGGGGTTCCCCGAGCGCTCCACGTGGCTGCGATACAGGGCCGTGGCTTCGCTCGCCGCCTGCGTCGCGCTCGCCCCAGGCGCGAGCCGGGCGATGGTCTTCATCCAGTAGCACCCATCGCACTCCAACACCATCGGCCAGCGTGATTCGGGGCCAGCCACGCTCAACGGCACCCACAGATCGGGCTGTTCCAGGTCCACTCCGCTGAAGCCCTTCGGTGCTACGCCGATCACGGTGTACAGGTTGGCGCCGAGCTGGAGCGTCTTACCGAGAACGCCCGGGTCGTCGGCGTATTGCGTGTCCCAGTACTCGTGACTCAACACCGCCAGGTGAGGGCCGCCCTTGCGGTCCTCATCGTCAGTGAAGAAGCGACCGCGCTCGGGGTGCACGCCCAGGAGACTGAAGAACGACGCGCTCACCTCCTCGCCCGTCACCCGCCGCGCCTCCTGCCCGCGTCCCACGCTGTACGACGTTCCGGCATAGCCGGCGACCGCCGACAATGTGCGGGTGTGTTCCTTCAACTCGGCGTAGCGGGGAAAGTCGGCGAGGCTGTAGGTGAACGTTCCGAACGGCGGCGCCGTCTTCGTGACGTCGACGCGCACCACGCGGTCCGGATCGACAACGTGCGCCGGTGGCCGGAAGAAGAGCCGGTCCACCACGCCGAACATCGCGCTGTTCGCCCCGATGCCGAGACCGAGGGTCAGCACGGCGGCGATCGTCAGCCCCGGGCTCCGCGTCAGGGAGCGCGCGGCGAAGCGCAGATCCTGGAGCAGGGTCTCCATCGACTAGTGGTGCGCCGCCGCGCCCAGTCCGGCTCCGTGCTCCTCCACCACCCGGCCGTCGAACAGCTCGATCGTGCGATCGGCGTGCGCGGCGTAGCGGGGATCGTGCGTCACCATACAGATCGTGGCGCCGCCGCGGTGCAGCTCGCGCAGCAGCTCCATAACCGATTCACCGTTCGACGAATCGAGGTTTCCCGTCGGCTCGTCGGCGAGCAGGATCGCCGGATCGCCGGCCACGGCCCGGGCGACGGCCACGCGCTGCTGCTGGCCGCCTGAGAGCTGCGCCGGATAGTGCTTGATGCGATGTGACATCCCGACGCGCTCGAGCGCGTCGGTGACGCGCTTCTTGCGCTCGGCGCCCGAGAGCCCGCGGTAGGTGAGCGGCAGCTCGACGTTCTCGTACACGGTGAGATCGCCGATCAGGTTGAAGGCCTGGAAGATGAACCCGATCTGCCGGTTGCGGACGCGGGCACGGTCGGCCGCGGAGAGGTTCGCGACGGGCTGACTGTCGAGCAGGTAGCTGCCGTCGGTCGGTGTGTCGAGCAAGCCGAGGATCGAGAGCAGCGTCGTCTTGCCGCATCCCGATGGCCCGGCAATGGCGACGTACTCGCCCTGTTTGATGCCGAGGTGCACGTCCGCCAGCGCGTGCGTCTCGACTTCATCGGTATAGAAGACTTTCTTGATGCCTTGGAGCTGGATCAGAGTTGGTGCGCCGTTACCCGACATTGGTTCTCCTTGAAAGGCGTTGTCGGTTGTCGGTAATCGGTTGTGGCGGTGCGGTAACCGATGACCGAAAACCGAGTACGCTTTGACGTTTCAGGCAGTCACTTCAGCTTCACTCGATCCACGTTGTCATACTGCGACATATCCGAGAGAATCACGTGATCACCCTGATTCAATCCCTGGATGATCTCGATCGAATTCACCGATGTGCGGCCGACGCGCACCTGGATGCGCACCGCGTAGTGGCCGCCCTCGACCACCTTGAACATCCCGATCGTGCTGTTGGGCTGGCCGTACGCGGGACGGCCGGTGTAGAGCACGTTCTCGAGCCGGTCGACCTCGATCGTGCCGTCGACGGAGAGATCGGGCCGCGCTCCGGCAGGGAGCGCTCCGTCGAGCGACACGTCCACCGTCACCGTGCCGTTCGTCGCGTTCGCATCGGACCGACTCACGTGTCCCTTGATGATGCCGTTCCGGGTGTCGATCGACGCAGGCTGCCCGATCAACACGTCCTTCGCCATGGTTTCGGGGATCTGCAGCACAGCCTTGAGTTTCCCCGGCTGAACGACTTTCGCGAGGATCGTTCCCTCGGTGACCCATTGGCCCGCCTGCAGCGTCAGGTCGGTCACGGTGCCGGTCACGCCGGCGCGCACCTGCAGCGAGCGCACGCGGGTCTCCTGGAACTGTGCGATGGCCTTGAGCCGCTGCACCTGGGACGCCTGCACGGCGATCTGCGAATCAATCGTCGAGGTCATCAGCTCGAGCCGTTGCCGCTCGATGCGGTAGCGCGTCTCGAGCTCGACCGCCCGGTCCTTGGCGAGGGCGGCGTCGTTGGGGGCGATGAGGCCGTGCCCCGCGAGGGTGTCGGCTCCCAGGGCAGCCCGCTTCGCCGCCTCGTAGTCGGTGCGCGTCGTGGCGACGAGACCTTCCTGGGTGAGACTCTGGCTCTGCAGCGAGGTGCGGAGACTCACGAGCTGTGCCTGTGCGGCGGTGTACTGCTGCTCGGCCTGCAGCGCCTGGATCTGCACATCGGGATTGGAAAGCTCGAGCAACAGCGTGTTCTCTTGCACCTGCTGGCCAGGCACGACGACGAGTCTCTCGACCCGGGCCGAGGCGAGGGTCGAGATGTAGCGGATGTGCTCGGGGACGAGCGTCCCCGGACCGCGGACTTCACGCAGCATCTCGCCGCGGCGTACCGAATCGATCCACGGCGTGCCCCCCTCGACCGTCGGCGCGGCAGGCTTGAGACTCGACAGCACGAGCGTGACGAGGAGAATCACGCCTATGGCGATGCCGGCCTGCCACAGTCGACGGCGGTTTTTTACTGGGGCGCGCTGAATATCCAACGGGTCCTCTGAGTCTTATAGATGAAGAAAGGCCGAGGCTGCGAAGCAATAACAAGGCAGGGGGCATGCCACGTGTCCTGCTCAGAAGCTCTTGCTGGATGAGAGGTTACAATTAGCTGCCTGACAGACAGTGGGTCGGATTGCGCGGAGCTGGGATTTGTCGTCCCGGAACCGGACACCATCGCGGCTCTGTTTTCTGTGGCTCCACATCGGCCGGCGCGGTCTGAAACGTACCTTAACTCGGACACCTGACGACTATGCCCGATTACTCCTACCTCATCGTCGGCGGCGGCATGACGGCGGACGCCGCGGCCAAGGCGATCCGCGCCGCCGATCCCAAGGGATCGATCGGTCTCGTGAGCGCCGACCCCCATCCTCCCTACGACCGTCCGCCGCTCTCCAAGGCCCTGTGGAAGGGAGACCCGGAGGAAAAGATCTGGCGCAAGACGGACGAGACCGGCGCGGTGTTGCACCTCGGCCGCCGGGTCACGGGGATCGACCCGCGGGGCAAGCGGGCCACTGACGAGAGCGGTGAGACGTACGGCTACGGCAAGCTGCTGCTCGCCACCGGCGGCACGCCGCGGCGGCTCAAGCTCGACACCGAGCAGATCATCTATTTCCGGACCTATGACGATTACCGGCGGCTGCATGGGCTGGCACAGGAGCAGCTGCGCTTCGCCGTGCTGGGCGGCGGCTTCATCGGCTCGGAGATCGCAGCGGCGTTGCGCATGGCGGGGCGGGAGGTGGTGATGCTCGTCCCCGAAGACGGCGTCGGCGCACGGGTTTATCCGGCGGACTTGTCCCACTCGCTCAACGACTATTACCGCGAGAAGGGCGTCGATCTACGGACCGGCGAGGGACTCGCCGACCTGAGCCCGCGCGGTGGCAAGGTGGTCTTGAGAACGACCGGCGGGAAGGAGCTCCCGGTGGACGTCGTCGTCGCCGGTCTCGGCATCGTGCCCAACGTCGACGTCGCCGAGCAGGCGGGGGTGCATGTCGAGAACGGCATCGTGGTCGACGAGCTACTGCGCACCGATGTGCCCGACATCTACGCCGCCGGCGATGTGGCCAACTTCTTCAGTCCGGCCCTCGGCACGCGCGTGCGCGTGGAGCACGAGGACAACGCCA
>DATLVL010000040.1:0-4005 GCA_035577525.1 Gemmatimonadales bacterium
CCACTGCACGCTGAAGATGGAGCCGGGCTCGATGAAAAGCGTGTTGGCGCCGATCAGCACGCCGGCCGCGCCGCAGCCGAAGCCGGCGAGCACGAACAGCAACCGCTTCCGGGCAGCCACACGCACCCCGAGGGATCGAGCGGCGTCTTCGTCGTCGCGGATCGCCTGCAGCGAAAGGCCCAATGGAGACCGCAGCAGGACGAAGAGGGCGGTGAGAAAGATGACCGTAAAGCCCAGCGCCAGCCAGAACGTGTATGCCTGGCGGAAGTTGGGCGCGTACTGGTTCAGCTGGATGAGCGAGATTCCAGTTCCGGCGCCGAGGTTCTGATCGAGCCGGACCAGGATCGAGATCACCTCGGCGATCACCCACATGCCGATCGCGAACTGCGCGGCGCGGAGGCGTAAGGCAAGAAGTGAGATTGGAATCGAGATGAGTCCCGCCACCAGGGTCGCGAGCACCATCGCGAGATACGGGCTGACGCCGAACCCCGCGAAGAAAACGGTGCCATAGGCGCCGATGCCGATGAACGCCTGCTGCCCGACCGAGAGGAGTCCTCCGTAACCCGCCAGCGCGTTCCACATCGCGGCAAGCAGCACCAGGATCAAGAGATTCGTGAGCTTCTGGACCACGTCGGGATCGAACACCAGCGGAACCGTGGCCAGGAGGATGGCGATCGCCGCCGTCCCGCCTGTGAATCCCTTCGACGTGCGCGTCCAACGCTGAACTCTCATCGCGCCGCCCTGAAGCTCGAGCGCACGCCGCCATAGCGAACGATCAGCACTGCGAGAAACAGCAGGTGGCCTGTCAAAGCGGAGTACTCCGGGTTGACCTGGGCCCCCACCGTCTGCGCCACGCCGAGGGCGAGCCCGCCCAGGAGGGTGCCCCACAGCGATCCCATGCCGCCGATGACGACCGCTTCGAAGGCAAAGATCAGCTGCGTTGGTCCGCTGAGGGGATCGAACACCGAGCGTATCGCCAGAAAGAGCCCCCCCAGGGCGGCGATCGCCACGGCCAGCGCGGTGGCGCGCGCGTAAACGCCGCGACTGTCGATGCCGACCAGCTCTGCGGCGTCGGCGTCCTCGGCCGTGGCCCGGATTCTCCACCCGGCCCGCGTCTTCGACAGGAACAGCTGCAGCGCCCCGAACAGCAACACCGCCACCAGCAGGATCACCACGCCAAGCGCCGAAACCGACAGGCCGCTGGTGACCTGCCAGCTCGACGTGGTGACAGCGCCTGCGTTTCCGCCGAGCGAGCGAACGTCGGGCGAAAACTTGAGGAGAAGCAGGTTCTGGATCACGATCGACAGGCCGAACGTCGCAAGCAGGGGGGTCAGGATGCCGGATTTGAGACTTCTCTCCAGGACGGTGAGCTGGAGGACATAGCCGAGCACGATCATCACGGGCAGCGTCACGATGAAGGCCGCGAAGGGCGACATACCGGTGCCGTCGACGACGACGAAGACGACGTACGCACCAAGCACCGCGACGTCGCCGTGGGCGAGGTTGATGATCCTCATGACTCCGAACATGATCGAAAGCCCACAGGCGAGCACCGCGTAGAAGGCACCCAGGAAGATGCCCTGCACCACGGCGTTGACGATGGTCATGCCGGCCGTTTCAATCCGAAGTACGCCTCGACCACCCGGTCGCGATCCATAGAGGCCGCCGCGCCTTCGAGCACGATGCGCCCTTCGAGCATGCAGATCACGCGTCCGGCCACTTTCAGCGCGCGCGCGAGGTCTTGCTCGACGAGCACCACCGTGGCGCCTTCGCCGAGGATGTCCGCCAGGGAGCGATAGACGGCGTCGACGACGATCGGCGCAAGGCCCAGCGAGACCTCGTCTAGCAGGAGCAGCCGCGGGTTGCACATCAGCGCCCGTCCGATTGCAACGGCCTGCTGCTCACCACCGGAAAGGTTTGCGGCCGCCACGTTTCGTCGCGGCTGGAGCACAGGGAACACCTCGAGGACGGACTGCACGTTCCAACGGCCCTTGCCCGCCGATGCGGCGCGGAGGTTCTCTTCGACGGTCAGGCTCGGAAACAGGCGGCGGCCCTCAGGAACCAGTGCAATCCCCAGCGACACGCGGCGATGGGCCGGCATCGAGGTGATATCGGCGCCGTCGAATGACACACGGCCGCTGTGCGGTTTGTGCGCACCGGCAATTGCCCGCAGCAAGGTGGATTTGCCCGCGCCGTTGGCGCCGATCAAAGCAACGGTCTCACCCTGGGCCACCTCGAGCGAGATTCCTCGCACTGCCTGGAGCAGGCCGTAACGGCAATCGAGACCTTCGACATTCAAGAGCGTCATCGCCGGGCGCCAAGGTATGCGTCGATGACGGCGGCCTGCGCGACGACCGCCTCCGGCGGTCCCTCGGCGATGATTCGACCGGCGTCCATGCAGACCAGGCGGCTCACGACCTGCATGAGCAGATGGACTATGTGCTCGATCCAGAGCACGGCGATGCCGCGGTCGCGGAGGCTCGCCACGAGCTCGACGAGCGCAGCGGTTTCGGCGTCGGTGAGACCGCCTCCTATCTCGTCGAGCAGAAGGACGGAAGGTTCGACGGCCAGCGCGCGCGCCAGCTCGAGACGCTTGCGCTGAAGCAGGCCGAGGCTTTCCGCCCGCCGGTTGGCGAGATGGGCCAGGCCGGTCTGATCCAGCACGTGCAGGCAGAGGTCATACGCCTCGGTTCCACGCCGCCGTCCGGTGGCGGTCGCGCCGATGAGAACGTTCTCGAAGACGCTCATCCCCACGAAAGGGCGTGGCACCTGGTGGGTTCGGGCGATGCCCAGCTTGCACCGCTCGGCTGCGCCCCGGGACGTGACGTCTCGACCGCGGAAATCCACGCCGCCGGAGTCAGGCGCGAGCGCGCCTGAAAGTACGTTGAGCAGGGTGGTCTTGCCGGCCCCGTTCGGTCCGACGATGCCGACCGCCTCACCCTCCGCCAACGAGAGGCTGACGCCGTCCAGCACCGCGAGAGCGCCGAAGCGCTTGCGAACCTCAACCGCGGCGAGAACCGCCGCCACGGTCAGCCCACGTATGGCTGCAGGGTCGACGCGACCGGCACGTTGGTGTCTGACGAGTTCTCGCAGATGACGAAGTCGATCGGCCACTTCGAAACGTTCTGCTTCCACTGCCCGCCGATGATGGGCGCGCTCACGATGCCGGACACCGGAGGCGTGCCCGGACCGAAATTCGGATTCTTCGTCCAGTCCAGGTTGCCGACCGGCGTCTCCACGGTGAGCGTCTTCATCGCGTCGGCGATCTTCTGCTTGTTCTTCGGATCGCCGCTCGCCTTGAGCACAGCCGCCGCGACGTCGAACAGGGACAGGCTCGCCCCGATCTGCTGGTTCCACTGCTTGCCCGTCGAAGACTCGTAGCCGTCGCCGAGCTGCTTGCTCGTCAGCCCCGTCAACGACGACTTGTACGGCCACGTCGGCGCCCAGTACACGCCGGACGCGAGACCGTTGCCGATGGCGCCCAGGAATGAGACCTGCGACGGAAACAGACCGGTCTTTGCGATCTGCCCGATCTTCACGTGCTTCGTGTAACCCTGCTGCGCGGCCTGGCGCCAGAAGGTGGCGAAGTCCGGCGGAATGGGGAAGGTGTTGAAGATCTGGCAGTCCTCGCTGATGAACTTCTGAATCTGCGCCGTGTAGTCGTTGGTGCCGTCCTCGTAAGCGCCCGGGTCGACGATCGTGTAGCCCGCGCTCTTGAGCAGCGGTCCGAGGGCGCCGCGAATGGCGTTGCCGTCGGCGTCGTTCGGCCACATGACTCCGACCTTCTTGTTGGTGGCGACCTGCGGCCACAGGTGGGTGTAGGCAAGAAAGAACTGGAGCACGCCGAAGCAGTAGTGGAACGTCCATTTGAACGGCGTCGGCTGCCCTACCTTCCCGCCCCGCCCGAGGTACCACGCCTCCCAGGGCACGACCGTCGAGATGCACGGAACGCCGGCCGCCTCGCAGGCATCCGAGACCGGGTTGGTCGTCTCCGGGGTGGAGGTC
>DATLVL010000041.1:0-2991 GCA_035577525.1 Gemmatimonadales bacterium
GAAGACGGCACGCGCATGCGTCTCAAGGGGCAGGGCGCGAAGGGCAAGGGCGACCTCGTGATTCAGTTCCAGGTCGAGCCCGACCACTTCTTCCGCCGCGACGGCGCGGATATCGTCTCCACCGTGCCGATCAACATCGCCCAGGCGATGCTCGGCTCGCGCATCAAGGTGCGCACCATCGACGGCAAGCACGTGGTGCTGAGGGTTCCAGCGGGGACGCAGAACGGCCAGAAGTTCCGCATCTCGGGCCAGGGAATCGAGAAGAACGGGAAGCGCGGCGATCAGTACGTCGAGGTGAGGATCGAGCTGCCCGAAAAGCTCACCCCGGAGCAGGAAGCGGCGGCGAAATCGTTCGCGGAGAAAGCAGGCCTGAAATACTGAAGAAAATGGAGGTGGGATGATTCGCAGTCTCGGAGGCATCATCCTCGGATTTTTCACGATCGTCGTCCTCGTGCTCGTCACGACGCCGATCGCGGTGAAGCTCTTATTGAAGGACCCCGCGGGCCGCCCTACCGGGCCCTACCTCGCCGCCAATCTCATCTTCGGAGTGCTCTCCGCCGCCGCCGGTGGCTGGGTCGCGGCCCACGTCGCCGGCCGAGCCCCGCTCGTGCATGCCGGCATCCTGGGCGGCCTCATCCTGGCGCTCGGTCTCTGGACCGCGGCCCAGGGCGGCGCCGCGCGCGCGGGTCAACCGCAGTGGTACGGCTGGACTCTTCCCTTTGTGGGGGCGGTGGGAGCGGTACTCGGAGGGAGCTGGTAGCGCGCCGCCGTTGGCGACACGCTGAAGCGTGTGCCAGTAACTACACTGTGCGAAGCACAGCGCCATTCGAGGCACACTCTTCAGAGTGTCGACTCACCGGGGAACCTCTCAGTCCTCACCGCTCAAGCAGTCGTTGCACCGTCCCCAACACCGGCAAGTACCAGCGCGGTAGGGCTGCGAATCGCAGCGACTCGAACGGCTCCAGATCATCGTCGCCGATGACGCTGTGCGCCACGCGCGATCCCAGATAGAGCGCCAGCGCCACGCCGTGGCCGTTGCAGCCGAGGGCGTAGTGCACTCCGTCTTTCACCCCCGCATGCGGTAGCTGATCGCGCGTCATCGCGACCGCGCCGCCCCACTGATAGTCGACGTCGGTCCCCAAGAGGCGCGGGAAGTGCGCGCACATCGAGTCCATCAGCTCCTTGAGCCGCTCCGGCCGCGTAGTACGGCGCAGCGGCGCTTCGGCGCCGAAAATCATGCGCGTGTCCGCTTGCCGGAACCACATCATCGGCTCGCGTGTGTCCGTGACCACGCGGTCGCGCTGCATCACGAGGCGGGCGACGTGCTGCCCCAGCGGTGCGGTGGTGATCATCGTGCTGGACCGGTAGTAAATGCGGCGGCGCAGCGCGGGCAGGACGGGGTCTCCCGAGCCGCCCGTCGCGACGATCACGTCCTTGGCGCCGAGTGTGCCCTGTGAGGTGCGCACGAGAAAGCGGTCCGCTTCGCGCCGCAGCGATTCCACCTCGACGCCCTCCACCAGCGTCACCCCGGCGCGCTGCGCCGCGACCGCGAGGTTCCAGAACAGCTGGGCCGGGTTGAGACTGCCCGCCAGCGGATCGAGCAGCGCGCCGTAGTACGGAACGCTCGCCCCCAGCTCGGGTCCGAGCCTCTGCTCCGGCACGAGCTCGGTCTCGTGGCGCATCACCTTGGCGTAGACTTCGGCGTCGCGCTCCAGCTCGATGTAATCCTTCGGCTTGGCGGCGAGCCGGAGATGGCCGCAGAGACGGTAGTCGCACGGCAGGGCGGGGGTGTCGCCGCTGGTGACCTCTTCCAGCGCGAACAGGGCGGCGCGGGCCGCGTCGAACAGCTCCCGGGCCAGCACCGCGCCGAGCGCCGTGACGAGCGACTGGGCGCCGCGGCGGAAGCCGGTCATCACGATGCCGGCGTTGCGCGTCGACGCACCGTTGCCGAGCCGGTCGCGCTCGATCACCGTCACCTGGGCGCCGGCGCCGGCGAGGACGCGCGCCGCCGACAGTCCGGTGTAGCCGCCGCCGATCACGACGACGTCGGTGCGCTGCGGCAGCTCGGTGCGCCCCAGAGCCTCGGGGCGGGGCGACACCTCGAGCCAGTAGGGGCGCTCCTGCACGCTACAGGTCCTTCACCATCGCCACCGCGCTGGCAGGGCAGGCCTCCGTAAACTCGATCGACTGCCGCACGGCAGGGGCCACCTTGTCACGGGTCACGGGACGGAATCCGAACCGCGGGAAGAAATCCGCGGCCGTTTCAGTTAGCAAATAGAGTGCCTGGATGCCCCGCGACCGTGCCAGCTCAACCGCCGCCTCGGTCAGGCTGATCCCGAGCCCCAGGCCGCGCAGCGACTGAGCCACAGCAACGGAGCGCAACAGCCCCGCCGTGGAGTACGGCTCGACCACCGCGCATCCGGCGACCCGGCCCCCCTCCCGCGCCACCAGCGCCGTGCCGATGTGCTGCCCGACCTCCGCCTCGGGGAGGCGGTGCGACGCGAGCAGGTCGAGGATCGCGGGGAGATCGGCGGGTGTGGCGGGCTCGATGGAGAAGGACATCCCAAGAATCTAGTGGAGAAATAAAGGCAAATGTCGAATGTCCAATATCGAATGTCGAATTTCGAGGTTGGCGGCGACGTGGTGGGCAAGGTCCATGGGGTTCCGAAATTACCTTGTCGCCCGTTTGGTCGCGCCTGAAAGGCGCGACTCGGCTGCTGTCACCGATGGTGACGTTCGTCTCGGGTTCGCTTCGGCGATAGACAGCCGAGCCGCGGCTCTTAGCCGCGTGCAAAACGATCGCAGCCATCTCTCGCTTATCCGGACGCCGGCTCCACCGAGTCGGGAATTGCGGGCGCGGGCTCACTCCGTCTCGCCGCTTTCCTCACCCGCCGCCGCTCCAGCCAGATCCCGAGCGACGCCACCAGCGCCGCGCCCACGCCCGTCCCCATCGTCTGGAACCACAGCTGATACTGCACCAGCATCCGCCCG
>DATLVL010000042.1:0-2942 GCA_035577525.1 Gemmatimonadales bacterium
GGCGGCCGCGATCGAGGGCGTACGCCGAGGCGACCGACTCCCCCTCCTGGCCCAGTGAGCGGAACAGCCCCCCGATTACCTTGCTCTGGCGGTACAGGGCGACCAGCCGCTCCTCGAGGGTTCGCGTCAGCCGCAAAAAGCGGTACATCTCGAGCAGCTGGGAGCGCCCGAGCTCGGCCGGCGGGCCCTGAGTCGCTGGACCGGTGGCGGGTAGGGAGTGGGGAGGCATTCGGCTAAATTATAGTGGGCCGGAAAGTTGCCGGGACGGCACGGCTAAATCAAGCACGAGGCGTCACATGGCCAGCGCCAAATTCAAGGTGAGCGGGATGACCTGCCACCATTGTCAGCAGAAGGTCGAGAAGGCCCTGAAGGGCGTCGCGGGCGTGTATACGGCGATCGTGGATCTGCAGGACGGCATCGCTGAAGTGGATTTCGACGACGATGCCGTGACGTCGACGAGGCTCGTCGCCGCGGTGCAGCAAGCCGGTTATACGGCTCGGCTCGCCGGCTGATCCTCAGTAGGCCCCGCGCACCTCGTGCGCCGGCTCGACCTGGCGGTGCACTTCGGAGAGAAACCGCTTGGCGAGCTTGTCGAGCTCCGACTCGCCCACCTGGTCGGTCTGCACATCGATGAAGGTATAGTGCCCGCCCTCCGCTTTCGCCGAAACCGTCACCTTCCCCAATGCGCCGCGGAATCCCAGCCGGCGCGGTGCTTCTTCCGAGGGAGCGAGCCGGGAGCCGAAGTACGCCTTGGCGGCCGCCAGGGCGGCGTCGGGCGAGAGCGGAGTGCGATGGAAGTAGCGCATGCGTGATTCCTCTAGGAGATCCAGGCAGGAGTGTAGCGCCGAAGGCGCAGGCTGTTCAAGACCACGCTGAGACTCGACCAGGCCATCGCGGCGCTTGCCAGCACCGGCGACAACAGCGTCCCGGTGAAGGGGTAGAGCGCGCCGGCCGCGATCGGGATCCCGAGCAGGTTGTAGATGAACGCCCAGAACAGATTCTGCCGGATCGTGGTGAGGGTGCGGCGCGACACCTCGATCGCCGCGACCACGCCGCGTGGATCGCCGCGGATCAGGGTCACGTCCGACGCCTCGATCGCGACCTCGGTGCCGGTGCCGAGGGCGACACCGACGTCCGCCTGCGCCAGCGCCGGTGCATCGTTGATGCCGTCGCCCACCATCGCGACGCTCATTCCCTGCGCTTGCAGCTTCTTCACCAGTTCGACCTTCTGGGACGGCAGCACGTCGGCCGTGACGTCGGCGATGCCGACCTCGCGCGCGACCGCCTCCGCGGTGCGGCGCGCGTCCCCCGAGACCATCCGCACGTCGAGCCCGAGCTGGTGCAGCCGCTCGATCGCTTCTCGCGCCGTCGGCTTCACGGGATCGGACACCGCCAGGATCGCGTGCGCGGTGTTGTTGACTGAGATCACGAGCGTCGTCTTCCCCTGCTGCGCCAGCCGCTCGGCGTCCTGCTCGAGACTGCCGAGCTCGAGGCTCCGCTCCTTTGCATGACGGGCCGATATCACTTCGATCAGGCGGCGGTCCACCGTGCCCCGGACGCCGCGCCCTTCCATCAGCGCGAACTTCTCGACGGGGAGCAGCAGCAGCATCCGTTCTTGCGCGGCGCGCACGATCGCCTGCGCCACGGGATGCTCGGAGCGCTGCTCCACCGACGCGGCCCAGCGCAGCACCTCCGCAACCGCGACGGCGCTCCCGTCGGGCCTGCGCGCCGTGACGATGTGCGTGATCGCGGGACGTCCTTCGGTGATCGTCCCCGTCTTGTCGAACAGCACCGTACGCACGCGCGACAATCGCTCGAGCGCTTCGCCGCCGCGGATCAGGATCCCCTGCTCCGCCGCGCGCCCCGTCGCGACCAGCACGGCGGTCGGCGTAGCGAGCCCGAGCGCGCAGGGACAGGCGATGATCAGCACGGTGACGAGTGCGATCGTTGCGAAGAGGACGGCGGGCTGCGGCCCGACGTCGAACCAGACGACGAACGCCGCAATTGCGATCGCCATCACGACCGGAACGAAGACACCCGCGACCCGGTCGGCGAGTCGCTGAATCGGCGCCTTCGACCCTTGCGCTTCCTCCACCATCCGCACGATCTGACCGAGCGCCGTGTCCTTGCCGACGCGCGTGATCCGGAATGTGAAGCTCCCGGTGGTGTTCACCGTGCCGCCGATGACTTCGTCGCCGGTCTGTTTCGTGACGGGGAGGGGCTCACCGGTCAACATCGACTCGTCGACGTCCGACGAGCCTTCGGTGATGAGGCCGTCGGCGGGGACGCGCTCGCCCGGCTTCACGATGACGAGCTGCTGCTCCACGAGCGCGGCAACGGCAACGTCCTCGGTCGCCGCGCCCTGCACGACGTGCGCGACAGCGGGCGTGAGCGCGGCGAGCCGGCGGATCGCGGCGGAGGTCGCGCCGCGGGCCCGCGCCTCGAGCAGCCGGCCCAGCAGCACGAGGGCGATGACGGCGGAGACGACCTCGTAGTAGACGTTGGCGGTCACACCGGCACCGGTGAAGAGTCCCGGCGCGACCGTTACCGCGAGCGAGTAGAGCAACGCGGCCCCGGTGCCGACGGCGATCAGCGTATTCATGTCGGCGGTGCGATGCCGGAAACCCGACCAGGCGCCGCGATAAAACTGGCGGCCCGACCAGAACACGACGGGCAGCGTCAACAGGGCGAGCAGCCAGCGCATCGTCCCGGCTTCTCCCAGGATCCCGGATGCGGTCATCGCGTGAACGCGCTGCGCCAGCGAGCCGGCTTTCGGACCGGTCATCGTCGCCATCGAGCCGACCATCGAGACGACGGCGACCAGCGCCGCCAGGACGAACCTCCACGTCAGCTGCCGCACTTCACGCTCGCGCGCCAGCCGTTCGCGCTCCACCGGGTCCTCGGCGGCGATCGGCGCGGCGACCTGAAAGCCCGCCCGGGTC
>DATLVL010000043.1:0-4442 GCA_035577525.1 Gemmatimonadales bacterium
GCGGGCCGGTGTGGTTTCCGCTCAATTACCTCCTGGTAGAAGCACTGGAGCGTTACGACCACTTCTATGGCGACACGCTCCAAGTGGAGTATCCCACCGGATCGGGACACCAGGCGACGCTCGGGACCGTCGCGCGGGATCTCGCCACCCGCCTGGCGAATCTGTTTGTGCGCGACACCGCGGGTCGGCGCCCCTGTTTCGGCGATGACCCGCGCTATGCCGGCGATCCGCACTGGCGCGACCTCGTGCTGTTTCACGAATACTTCCACGGTGACACCGGGCGCGGACTCGGCGCATCGCATCAGACGGGGTGGACGTCCCTGGCGGTGAAGTTCTTCGAAGAGTGCGCGCGACGCCGCTCGGCGCGATGAACGAATGGCTGGAGGCCGACGGCCGCGGAGCCTACGCCTGCGGTACCGCGAGCTGGATCCGCACGCGCCGTTACCACGCCCTGCTCATGACCGCGACTACGCCTCCGACCGGCCGCGTCACCCTCGTCAACGGCGTCGAGGCGTGGCTCGACGTCGGTGGTGAGCGGGTTGCGATCACCCAGCAGCACTATTCTCCCGGCGTGACGGTGCCCGATCACGGGATCGACATCGTCGCGTTCACGCCCGATCCGTGGCCGCGCTGGACGATCCGGGTCGGGAGTGGGCTCGACCTCGAGCACGCGGTTTTTCTCGCTCCCGACATTCCCGTCGTCGTGCTGTCGTGGCGGCTCACGGCCCCGCGCGCAGGCTGCCGCCTGTCGGTGCGACCGCTGATCTCGGGACGGGACCTGCACGCGCTGCATCACGAGAACGCGGCATTCCGTTTCGACGCCCAGGTCAGCGGCGACCGCGTGCTGTGGCGTCCGTACACCTCCCTCCCCGCGATCCTCGCCCGCTCCAATGGACGGTATCGCCACGATCCGGTGTGGTACCGGCAGTTTCTGTACGAGGAAGAGGCGGCTCGCGGCCTCGATGCGGTCGAGGATCTCGGCGCTCCCGGCGTCTTCGAGTGGGATCTCTCCGCGGGTGAGGCAACGCTCGTGTTGACCGCCCCGCAACGCTCCGCGGAAGCGACGACGTTCCGCCAATCCCTCGGCCGTTGGCTCCCGGCGACCCGGCGTGTCGAAGAGAAGCGGCGCGCCGGCTTTGCTTCACGCCTGCACCGGGCCGCCGACGCGTACATCGTGCGCCGCGGGAGCGGCAAGACAATCATCGCGGGGTACCCGTGGTTCGGCGACTGGGGCCGCGACACCTGCATCGCGCTGCGCGGGCTCTGCCTCTCGACCGGCCGCCTGAATGACGCCCGCGAGATCCTCGGCGTCTGGGCCCAGGCTCTCTCTGCCGGGATGCTCCCCAACCATTTCGTCGAACAGAGCGGTGCGCCGCAATACAACTCGGTCGATGCATCGCTCTGGTTCGTCATCGCCGTGGATGCCCTGCTCGGCGCCGCAGCAGCCGTCCGCCCCGCCATTCCGCGGAAGGAGCGCGAGCGATTGCTCGCCGCGGTGCAAGCCATCCTCGCCGACTACGCCCGTGGAACGCGCCACGGCATCTGGCTCGATGCCGATGGGTTGCTCGCCGCTGGGGCGCCGGGGATGGCGCTGACGTGGATGGACGCCAAGATCGGCGACCGGGTGGTCACGCCGCGCGTCGGCAAGCCGGTGGAAGTCGAGGCGCTGTGGCTCAATGCGCTCGCCATCGGAGCGGCGACGGACGAGCGGTGGCGCGAGCCGCTCGAGCGCGGCCGCCGGTCCTTCGCGGAACGGTTCTGGAACCCCGAGCGCGGGTGTCTCCACGACGTGATCGACGTCGACCACAAGAGCGGCGAGTCGGACGCAAGGGTGCGTCCCAACCAGATCCTCGCCGTGGGGGGACTCCCGCTGGCGCTGCTCGAAGGAGAGCGCGCCGCCCGCGTGGTCGCGATCGTCGAGCAGCAGCTCCTCACGCCGCTCGGGCTGCGCACGCTCGCCCCCGACGACCCCGACTACCATCCACGCTATGCGGGAGACCAGACCACCCGCGACGCCGCCTATCACCAGGGCACCGCCTGGCCCTGGCTCCTGGGACCGTTCGTCGACGCCTGGCTGCGGGTGCACGGTGACACGCCCGCCACGCGGGCCGAAGCGCGCCGGCGCTTTCTCGATCCACTGATCCTCCATCTCGATCAGGCGGGACTGAGTCACATCTCGGAGATCGCGGACGCCGAGCCGCCGTTCACGCCGCGCGGCTGCCCATTTCAGGCGTGGTCGGTCGGGGAAGCGCTGCGGATGGCGGCGGCGCTGGGCTAGCTTGGGGGCCATGCCGACGATCCTCGGTGGACTCGCCATCATCCTCGCCGCGGCGAAGCTTGGCGGCGATCTCGCGACCCGGGTGCGGCAGCCGGCGGTGCTGGGCGAACTGGTCGCCGGCGTGCTGCTCGGCAACCTGGGTCTGATCGGCATCACGGGTCTGCAGGGGCTCACGACCAACCCGACGCTCGATGCCCTCGCACAGGTCGGCGTCATCATCCTGTTGTTCGAAGTGGGTCTCGAGTCCACCGTGCGCGACATGCTGAAGGTCGGCGCCACGGCTCTGCTGGTCGCCACACTCGGCGTCATCGCCCCCTTCGCGCTGGGGTGGTGGGTGGGTGCGCTACTCCTCCCCGGCGATGGCCCGTATGCGCATGCCTTTCTCGGGGCCACGCTCACGGCGACGAGCGTCGGCATCACGGCGCGGGTGCTGCGAGATCTTGGCAAAGGGGCCACTCGAGAAGCACGCGTCATCCTCGGCGCGGCGGTGGTCGACGATGTATTCGGCCTCGTCATTCTCGCCGTCCTGAGCGGGCTCATCACTGCCGCGAACGCCGGTACGCCGATGGACTACGGCAGCGTCGGCTTGATCGTCGCCAAAGCCGTCGTCTTTCTCTGCGGAGCGATCGCGGTGGGACTCGTCGCCGCTCCGCGACTGTTCGGACTCGCCGCGCGGCTTCAGGGTCGCGGAGTACTGCTGGCGACCGCACTGGTCATTTGCTTCGCCATGAGCTGGGTGGCTTCCCTCATCGGACTCGCCGCGATCGTCGGCGCGTACGCAGCAGGGCTGGTCCTCGAGGACGTCCATTACCGCCCCTTCACCGAGCGCGGCGAGCGGCCGCTCGGGGAGCTGCTGCAGCCGGTCGGGGCATTTCTGGTGCCGCTGTTCTTCGTCCTGATGGGGATGCGCGTCGACTTGACGGCGTTCGCACACGCGGAGATTCTGGGGCTCGCGGCGCTCCTGACGGTGGCCGCCATCGTCGGCAAGCAGGCGTGCGCGCTCGGAGCCATCGGCGGGAAGCTCGACCGGCTCACGATCGGACTCGGTATGATCCCGCGCGGTGAAGTGGGGCTGATCTTCGCGAATATCGGTCTGGGATTGACGATCGCGGGCAGGCCGGTGATCGCCGCGACGACCTACTCGGCGATCGTGATCATGGTGATCGTCACGACGCTCGTGACGCCCCCCGCGCTGCGCTGGAGCCTCGAGCGGCGACCGGTCAGCGAGCGGTGAGCAGCAGCTCGAGTCCCGATCGGCCGGCAGCGGCCGCTTCGGGCGCGAGCGTGAATCGCACCGAGCCCACAAGGGCGCCGTCTTCGGCCGTCAGCTCGTAGTCGCCGGCCTTTACACCCATCAGGTAGAACGTGCCGTCCGAGAACGAGGCGAAGTGGCGCCGTGTGCCGCCGCGGTGGTCGGTGAGCACGAGCGGGATCGCTCCAACGGGCTCGCGCGTCCCTGCAGTGGCGCGCCAGATCCGGCCCTCGATCACCCCGGCCGCCACGATCGGGACATCCAGCGGACGGAAGCGGTTCGGGTTGGGCACCAGCGTCGCCATCCCGAACGCGGGCACGAGCAACGGGGAGTCGATGCTCATCGAATCGACGAGCACACTCACCGGCTCGAAGGGCAGCAGGTCCCAGACCCGGAATTCGCCGTTCGAGTCCGAGCGCACCGGCCGCGTCCCCACGATCACGCGGACACCGGGCAGCAGCGGTTCGCCGGGATCGTAGCGGCCGTTCTGGTTGACGTCCTCGAACACGCGACCGGCGACGCCGGCGCGGGCGATCGACGGGCCGGGCGCGGCGCTGATGCCGCCCGCGGCGCGGTCCCACAACAGCGAGCCCTGCACCAGCTGTGAGACGCTCGCCGGCGTACCGGGTCCGGCGTTCATCGACGTGTACGAGCGGATCGCCGACAGATAGGTGTTGATGGTGATCTGCACGACCGGTCCCCGCGTCCCCCGTTGCCAGGCGACACCGGTCTCGAGGCTCACGCCGTTCCACAACGGACGCGAGGCGAAGACGGCTGCCTGATTCAACGCCGCCGACCCTCCGGACATGCGGGATTCGAGCGTCGCGCGGAAGAACGTGGAGCCGAGCACCGGACCGCGGCTCGGCACCGGCAACACGTAGGCGCTGACGCCGGTGAACGACTGCGTCGCGG
>DATLVL010000044.1:0-22495 GCA_035577525.1 Gemmatimonadales bacterium
CTCTGCATCCACGAACACGGCGAGATCCTGGTGAATCCCGCGAGTGGAATGGGTGAAGCGGGAGACGCCGGCGGCGTGGCGAATCACGTACCGGCCGCTGTCCGGTGTCCGTCGCACGGGTCCCGGCGTGGGCGACCAGACATCACCGAGATCTTCGTCTCTTACGTAGAGCGCCTCGGTCGTGGGGTCGCTCACGGGGTCGTTGGCGAACGGCGTGAGACGGTTCTCGCGGCTGTTCTCTGCCCAAGTGTGGGCCGAGCCCGCCGCCGAGACTACGGTCCCGAAACCGGGGTTGGCGATGACGTTCACCCAGGGCAGGGGCGTTTCCTGGTCTCCGTCGAGCACGACGACATACTCACGCCCTTCGTCGGCAAAGCCGCCGATGCCATTGGCGAAGGCGAGTGCGGGTACCGGGATCCTGGCCGTTTCGGACTCGGGCGCGGGACGCAGCCGAGCCGGCGGCTCGCGGCGCCACTGCGGCTCGGGATAGGGGAGCGCCAGCTGGCTCGCCAGGTCGCCACGCGTCCCGCTCAAGATCACGCGGGCCACCCCGGCGAACAGGCTCTTCTCGGCATCGCTGACGTGGTCGCCGCGCAGCAGATACACGCCCCCCGGCCGGTGCTTCCACGCTCCCCAGGGTCCGGAGTCGAGCAGGGCGGTGAGCTGTACGTGGAAGTCGTCGACGTAGCCCACGGGGAACTCGTTCATGATCACGAGATCGGCGCTGAGACCCTTGAGCCGCCAGTACTCCTGGGCCTGGAGCACCTGCTGCACGAGGGGAACGTCGTCACCGGAGGCGACGCGCACCAACAGCACCGGGAGATCGCCGGATATGCCGTGCGCCCACAATCCCGGTTGACCGAGGACGTTGCGATTGAGCTCTTCCGGTGCGGCGCGCAGTGAGGCGTCGGCATACAGCACCCGCGAGGCGAGGCGCTCGAACAGCTGGGCGTCTTCGCTCGAAATGCCGAGGTGGCGCAACATGCTCTGCGCGTGGGTGAAGGCCAGCGTGAAGGTGCGCGCGGCAGCGCTGGGATCATGGTACTTGTGGGCCATGGCCAGCGCGCCGTCCCGGCTGACGGCCATCCCCGTGGCGAAGGACACGCGCACGAATGCGCCGGGAGCCAGGCGGATCCGTTGCCGCAGGCTGACGATCGGATCGAGCACGGCGCCGGTCGTGCCCGACAGCGCACGCCCGTCGAGCGCCGCCGGGTCTTCGGGGCTTTTGCCCCGGCCGAGGAACCGGCCGCGGTCCGTCTCCCATTCCACTGGTCCTTGCATGCGCCCTTCTACGCTGAGCACATGCACCGCCCATACGCCGGCGTCGTCCCGGCCACGGCTGCGCCGCGCGCAGACCAGCGCCGCGCTTTCGGGCAGGTATTCCGTTTCGATGAAGAGCTTATTGAAGGCCGGATGAGCCAGGTCCGCGGCGGCGGAGGCGAGGACGATTTCGGCGTAGCTCGTCACCTCGAGCTCGCGCGGCCGGTCGCTGCGGTTGGTCACCGTCAGACGCCGCACTTCGACGTCGTCCTCGGTGGAGACCGCGATATCGAGCTGCGTGGCGATGTCCTCGTGCGTGCGGCGGAACACGGCGCGCTCGGAATGGAAGGTGGCCAGGTACTCTTCCGGCTCCCGATCGGTGGGATGATACGTGGCGGACCAGACCGATCCGCTGCGCACGTCGCGCAAGTAAAGGAACTGGCTGCCCGGATCGCGCGTCGGGTCTTCGCGGTAGCGGGTGACGACCTTGTCGCGGCAGAAGCTCGCCCCGCCCCCCGCGTTGGTGACGACGGCGGTGTAGGTGCCGTTCGAGAGAAACTGCGCGTGCGGATAGCGCGTGTGGGGCGAGCGAAAGCGCCGCACCGCCACCGCGGCAGCCGGAGCGGCCACTCGTGTCTCTTCGGCGGGCCGTGGCTGGGTGATCGGAGCGTGGCGCGGCACACGCTCCTGTAAGAGCAGCGTCGTGGCCTGCACCCGGGGGTCGGCGTGCAGGCGCTGCACCATCGGAGCGTCGAGCAGCGCGTTGGCCAGCGCCACGAGACTCATGCCCTGGTGGTGGGCCATGAACGCCCGGACCACGGTTCCGCTCGAGCCGTGTGGTCGCGGCTCGCTCGCGCTCTCGGCGTCATCGGTCTTGCGGTGCGTGTAGTCGATCGACTCGTAAAACCCGTAGGGGCCGGACAGCCCTTCGCGGGCCAGGCGCCGGAAGTTGTGAGCGGCCCGCTCGGGGTCCATCATCGCCGCGAGCGCCGTGGCGTAGGGGGCGACGACCAGCTCGTCCCCGAGACCGCGTTTGAGTCCCAGGCCCGGGACACCGAACGCCTTGTACTGGTAAGTCCCCTTGTGGTCGACGACGTTGAAGGCCGACTCGGAGATTCCCCAGGGCACCCCCTGCTGCTTCCCATATTCGATGTGGCGGCGCACGGCGCGCCGGCACGACTGGTCGAGCAGCGTCCCCGGGTAGCTCTTCATCACGAGCAGGGGCATGAGATACTCGAAGAGGCTGGCGCTCCACGACAGCAGGGTCGACGCGCCGTCCACGCTCGTGAGCAAGCGCCCGAGGTGGAACCAGTGACTGTCGGGGATGTCGCCCTTGGCGATGGCGACGAAGCTGGCCAAGCGGGCCTCGGACGCGAGCAGATCGTAGAAATACGGATCGAGCCGGCCCGTCCCCTCGGCGTCGGCGAGGCGATACCCGATCACGAGGATCTGGCGCTGCATGTCGTAGAGGAAGTCGAAGCGCATGTCGTCGACGAACGTCAGGGCGCGCTGTGCCAGCGCCGCGAGGCGCGGGGCGAGCCCGGTCGGGTCATCGACCGGCATGGTGACTGCGGCGGCCAACGCCCGCGACCAGTAGATCGCCTCGGATGATTCGGGGGAGGCGGCCACTCGGCCCTCGAATTGTCCGATCGCCCGGACGAGCGCCGGGCCCAGCTCTCGGGCGTGCGGCAGCTGCCGAGCCGCATCTTCAGGATCCTCTACCGCTGTCAGGATGGACGACACCGCAGCGGAGAGCACCGCGCTGTCCTCAGGTGCCGTGGATGACGCAGGCAGATGGTTCACGCACTGCAGCGCGAGCGTCGCGGTATCGGCCAGGCCGCTCGCGATCCGGGTCGTGGCTTGCGTCTCGCCGGCCAGGCGCCGCAGTCCTTCCGCCAGGGCCAGCAGCGCCCCTGCCAGGTTCCCGCTGTCCACGGTCGAGACGTAGCGCGGTGTGAGCGGTGTCAGTGTCCTCGTGTCGTACCAGTTGAGCAGGTGACCTTCGAAGCGCTCCAGGCCTTCTATTGTAGAAAGCGAAGCCTCGACACGTTGCACGAGCTCCGCCGTGCGGATGAACCCGAAGTCATGCGCCGCCAGAGTCGACAAGAGACTCATCCCGATGTTCGTCGGAGACGTGCGGTGGGCGACCGTCGGGGCGGGTGTCTCCTGGACGTTGTCCGGCGGCAGGCCGTGGTCCTCGGGCGTAACGAAGGTCTCGAAGTAGCGCCACGTCTTGCGTGCAATCAGACGCAGATAGCGGACGTCCTCGGCGCTCACATCGTGACGCTCCGGCGGCACCGGCCGGCTGAGCCAGTAGGCCACCATGGGCGCACTGACCCACAGGGCGAGCACCGCCCCTGCCACCTCGAGGCTCGCGGGTCGGATCGCGACGAGGGCGCCGAGCAGGATCAGGGCGATCAGCGGACTGGCCGCCATCTCCGCCAGGAACAAGAGCGCGCCGGCCCGCGGGCTCAGCCCCGCGGCCCGTGCGGCGGCGGCCGCCGCCGTCTCCCATTCGAGCAGACGACGCTGCGTGATGACGAGGCGCACCAGCGTGAGCGCGATGGCGTGCGCCATCTCGTAGGCGTGGTAGGCGAGAAAGGTGATCTGTAACAGCGTCTGCGCGGCGGCCGTCTCCAGGTCTTCTCCGAGGATCCGTAAGAACACCCCCAGCGGTTGCTGCGGAGCGGGTCCGGCCGAGAAGCGGATCGCCAGCGGGTAGAGTGGGAACGCGAGCGCGGCGAGCACCCCGAGGGTCCACACTAGGGGGTTCCCCGGCAGTCCGAGCCATGCCACCGCCAGAAAGGCGACGGTGGCGGGAGCGACGAGCGTGCGTCGCAGATTGTCGAAAATCTTCCAGCGCGCGATGACCGGGAGGCGATTGCGCTCGATGCCGCGCTGCGTCGGGACAAAGGGGAACAGCCAGAAGAGAATCTGCCAGTCGCCGCGCGCCCAGCGGTGCTGGCGCCGGGCATGCGCGAGCACACTGGCGGGGTAATCGTCGACGACTTCGACGTCGGTCACCAGTGCGGCGCGCGCGTGCAGTCCCTCGAACAGATCGTGCGACAACAGCGCGTTCTCGGGGATCCTGCCTTCGAGGGCGGCCGCGAAGGCATCGACGTCGTAGAGACCTTTTCCGGTGAACGTCCCTTCGTTGAACAAGTCCTGGTACGTGTCCGAGACCGCCGTCGTGTACGGATCGACGCCGGTATGCCCGGCGTAGACGCGGGCGAACAACGATCCCGCGGCACTCGCCATGGTCACGCTGACGCGCGGCTGCAGGATGCCGTATCCGTGCGTCACGCGGCGCAGCCGGGGATCGAAGACCGGGCGATTCAGCGGATGCGCGATGATGCCGATGAGCTTGCGGGCCGCGTGCAGCGGCAGCCGGGTGTCACTGTCCAGGGTGATGCAGTAGCGCACACTGGCGAGCACGTCCGGGTCTCCGACATGGACGTGGTAGCTCGTGTCGGTGGCGCCCCGCAGCAGGCGGTTGAACTCCTCGAGCTTGCCGCGCTTGCGCTCCCACCCGATCCACGAGCCCTCACCGGCATTCCACTGACGTGTGCGATGAAACAGATGGAACCGGTCGTTGCGCCCCTGTCCGTGGCGGGCGTTGAGATCCTCCACACCCGCACGCGCCGCAGCGAGGATCTCCTGGTCGGCCGGCAGCTCGGGCGTCGGGGCGTCCGCGAAATCCCCGAGGATCGCGAAGTGAATGCGGGGGTCGATGTTGCCGAGGGCTAGGACCTCCACGTGCTCCACCAGCTCCGCTACTCCGGCGACGCTGGTGAGGAGGGTTGGGACGACGACCATGGTGCGCGCGTCCTCGGGGACGCCGTTCTGGAAGTCGAGGCGGGGGAGCCGCCGCGGCTTCACGAGGCGCGCGGCGACGCGTTGGATCAGCGCGATGGCGAGCTCGCTGGCGGGCAAGAGCAGAAGCGCCGCGGTCCCGATCTGCGCCCAGAGGCTTCCACCCTGTGTCCGGACGTACGCGACGGCCAGCGCCAGGACGGCGCCCGTGACGAAGCCGATCGACCCCAGATAGCGGGTGGTGGCGTGCGCGAAGAGAAAGCGCCGGGCGCGGTGGGCGAGCTTGGGGCGGTACTCCACGTCGGTCTCGAGATCGGGCCGGCCGTTTCCGATCAGGTGATAGCCCACGTGGGCGGCGGCGGCGTTCCCCGACGGCTGCTCCGCCGCCTGCCGGGCGCTCTCCACGCTGCGCAGCGCGACGCGGAGCTGCGCCTCCCCGGTGGGCTCGGCCAGCTCTTCCACTGCCTGCCGGTACCGGTCGCGGCTCTGGAAATCCATCTTGCCGTACACACCGGCCGGGTCACGCTGCAGCACCTGCTCGATCAGGCTCACGTTTTCGAAGTACTGGGTCCAGTCGAGCGTCGCGCACAGCCGCAGGCTCGTGATGGCGTTCGCGATGGAGACCTGGCCGGCCGCCTGGCCCTGATACTCCGTGCGGATCGCATCCTCGGCGCTCATGCCTTGTGCGGCGAGACGTTGTTCCACTGCCGCGCGTACCGGCGATACGAGCGGACCGTACTCGCGCATCCGCTGCAGCAAGCGAACGACGTAGGGCGTCTCCAGCAGATCGGGGAGAGCGGCCATGGGGGCCGTCTCCTGGGCGCCGTCGATCTGGGCGAGGTAGGCGTCGGCGTCGAGCCGAGCGTCGCGCGCGAGCAGCGTCTCGTCTGCCAGCCGCCGCAGGCTCTCGATGAGCGCGAGCTTCAGCATGCTGGGCCACGCCCACAGCTCGCCGATCGTCAGAGGAGCTACGGTCTGATAGGCGGTGGCGAAGCGCACCAGCTGGCGCCGTTCCAAACGACCGTCGGTGTGGCGGACCAGTTCCAGCGCCATGGCGTAGACCCGTGCGATGCCGGCCATCTCACGGGATGCGAGCTTGGGGATCTGCAGGTAGTACTGCCGCGGCAGGTCGTGCCGCGTGTCGCGCAGCTCGCCCTCGATGAGGTGGAAGTTGTCGAGCAGCCACTCGGCCGCCGGCGGAATGAACGCGCCGCGGTGCACCTCGTCGGAGAAGACCCGATAGGCCTCGCGCAGCACCCGGGCGTTGTCTTCCAGCCGTGCGAAGAACGGGTGAGCGTTGCGACGCGGGTTACGGGCGAGAGTGAAGCTGGCGGCGAGGGCCTTGGCGCGCTCCTCCAGGCGCTCGATGCTGAGCAGCTCGGCGCGGAGCGGCGGTTCGGCTTTTCGAGTCCGGCGGCCCTTGAAGAGGCCGAGCAGTCGGAATTTCCTCGTGTGGCGTGGTTCTTCCGCGATAGTCCGGTGCTCCGGTTTGGTGTCGCATCGAAGCATAACCGGTTCCCAGCGGATGGCGCTCGCGTTTGGCGGTGGTCAAGGCGCTCTCGCGTATCGATCCAAAGGATGAAAGAGGCGTTGCCAAGAGCAGGCGGGGCACCGAGGTCGCGCCAGACCGCCGTGTCGGTGACGGCCATTACTTGCCGGTCTGCCCCGGGAAGGTTCCTTTGGGGGGCCTGACCGACGGAGGTGCCGCATGGAATGGCGCATCGTGGGGCTCAATTTTCTCTATGCCGCGCTCGGCGTGGTCCTGATGTACGTCTCGTACCGCGTGTTCGACCTGCTCACGCGCGGCGTCGATTTCCCGGCCGAGCTGAAGCGCGGCAATATCGCGGTCGCGATCTTTATCGGGTCGTTGTTCATCGCGATCGCGATCATCATTGGCAGGGCGCTCAACTGAGGCCCGTGCTGGCAGCGGCGCTGCTCGCGCTCGCCTGCGCGGTGCGGCTCGAGGGCCAGCGGGCCCGGGACGCGGACCGCTTCGACCCGGCATTCCGCAAGTACACCAAGCGGTTCTTCGGTCCCGCGTTCGACTGGCGGCACTTCAAGGCGCAAGGGCTGGCCGAGAGCGGACTCGATACGGCGGCGCGGAGCCGCAATGGGGCGCGCGGCATCATGCAGCTGATGCCGAACACGCTGGCGGCGATTCGAGCTTATGGCGCCGACCTCGATTCGGTCCAGGATCCCGAGCTCAACATTGCGGCGGGGATCAAGCACGACCGGGCGTTGTGGATGATGTGGGACCAGGCCGCGACTCCAGAGGATCAGCGCTGCTTCATGTTCGCGAGCTACAACGCGGGCCTGATCACGATTCAGCGCGCCTCGCGCCTGGCGCGCCGCCGTCATCTCGACCCGACGCTGTGGCAGAACGTCGTCAAGGTGTCGGCGCTCGTGTACCGCTGGCGCCAGCGGCAGACGTTGCACTATCTGCGCGTGCTCGAGGGGTGGTTCGGCCAGCTCGACGAGCGCGGGCGGCTGGTGCGGCGAGCGCCGTTCTAGTCCTCACCTGGTACCTCATCCCCTAGCACCCTCTCTGCCATAGTACCTCACCCCCTGTCCCCCTCTCCACCACTAGTCCTCACCCCCTGTCCCCCTCTCCCTTCGGGAGAGGGGGAACGAACGTTTGAGTGTCGTTCCCCCTCTCCGCATGGCGGAGAGGGGGTCAGGGGGTGAGGACCAACGAGGTCGTCAGGCGGGGTTAGGCGCAACACCGGCCGAGTGGGTGAGGTAAGTTGGCGCATGCCCGATTCACATCGCACATGGCTCCCCACGCTAGGCGTTGTCGTGACCGCGGCGAGCCGGGCCGCACGGCGCTTCCCGCTGCTGCTCGCCTGCGCGCTGCTCGCGGCGACCGCGGGAATCCTGCTCGTCAACAGCTCCGAAGACGAGCCGTACATCCGGCTGCTCGCCGCGGCGACGCTCGGCCTGCCGCTGTTGTTCGCGCTGACGCTCACCGGCGAGCGGCGCTTCGCGCCGGGCGATGCGCGCCGCTGGATCGTGCAGGGGATCGGCGTCCTGGTCCTGGTGGCGTTCTGGGCGGCGTGGCCGCACTGGCCCGAGCCGGTGCAGGTGGCGCGCTATTTCGAGCTGAGCCTCTCCTTCCATTTGATGGCAGCGTTCCTGCCGTATGCCGGGGTGGACGAGCAGAACGGCTTCTGGCATTACAACAAGGCGTTGTTCATCCGTTTTCTGATGGCCGGGTTGTTCGCGGCCGTGCTGTACGGTGGACTCGCGATAGCCCTCGCCGCGCTCGACAAGCTGCTCGGCGTCGATGTCCCGAACGAGGCCTACGGGCGCCTGTGGATGCTGATGGCGTTCGTATTCGCGACGTGGTTTTTCCTGGGCGGCGTGCCCGAGGATCTGGCGGCACTCGAGCAACAGCGCGATGTCCCGGCGGGTTTGCGGGTGTTTGCGCAATACGTGCTGGTGCCGATCGTCGTGATCTACCTCGTGATCCTCACGCTGTACCTCGGCAAGGTGCTGATCGAGCGGCAGTGGCCCAGCGGCTGGATCGGCTATCTCGTGTCGAGCGTCGCCACCATCGGCATCCTGGCCTGGCTCCTGGTGCGGCCGCTCGAGGACACCGAGCACGTGTGGGTGCGGACGTACACGCGCGGGTTTTACATCGCGATTCTACCGGCCATCGTGATGCTGTGGCTCGCGATCGGCAAGCGGGTCGCGCAGTACGGCGTCACCGAGCGGCGCTACTTCATGATCGTGCTGTCATTATGGTGGGCGGGAATCGCGATCTATTACACGCTCGGCAAGTCCCGCAACATCAAGGTGATTCCCGCGACGCTGTGCGCGCTCGGGCTCTTGACGTTCCTCGGCCCGTGGGGAGCGTATCGCGTGTCGCTCGCGAGTCAGCGGGGGCGGCTCGACCACCTGGTGGCGCAGTACGGGCTGCGGCCGACTGCCGCAGCGCACGAGGTGCCGTTCGACGACCGCAAGGAGATCGCCGCGACGCTGCGCTATCTGCTCGAGCGCGGCGACGGCAAGGCGATCGCGGCGCGGTTCGGCGGCTCGGCAGCAGCGAAACCGGTGGATGTGGAGTCGCGCGTACGGTCGATCATGGCGAGCCTCGGCGTCGCGTACGTGAATCAGTGGCAGCGATCGGAAAGCACGGAGACGTTGTCCCTCTCATCCAGTTTCGATAAGACGCCAATCCGGGTTGCGGGATACACCTATGTGCTGCATCTCTCGCCCCAGTCCGTGGGGGACTCGGTGGAGATCGAGCACGGCACCTTCCTTTACTATGTCAAAGGACAGAACGCGTTCCGGGTGACGACGAACGGACGCGCCGTGCTCGACATCCCGTTGCAGCCGCTGCTCGATCGAGCCGTGGCGTATCGGCGGCAGCGAGACGACGCTCGCGTCCCGATGAGTGTGCTGCATGCCGAGGCGACTGCGGGGCCCGCGGCAGGGGAGTTGTACCTCACCAGCCTGTATGCGACCAGTCAAACCAGCGCCTGGTCGATCACGTCCTACAGCGGCGAGTTGTTGTTGCGGTTGCGGTAGTGCCCGATCAGTTCCGATCGCGGTGATGTTCGTCGTGTTCCGGCATTTCGCCGTGCTCGTCACCCATGTGCATCTGCATCATGTCCGCCCAGCCATCTACGCGACCGCGTTGCGCATCGGTGAGCAGAGCGCGCGCCTGAGCCGCCGCAACCAGCATGGCCCAATGCTCCCGACCCATGGCCGCGTGTGCTTCCTGGAAGTGCTGCTTCAGGGCGGTGGTGTCGGGAGCGTTGGCCTTCAGCGTCTGGGCCAGCGCCCCCATGTGGGTTTCAATCGCTGCGTGGGCGGCGTCGTGGGCCGCTTTCGCGGCATCGCGCAGTGCCGTGAGGCGGGTGACCTGCTGCGGTGTCAACTCCAGCGCGTCTTTGCGCGCCAACAGGTGATCGGGCTCGAAGGCCATCGTGCGCATCATCGGGCCCATCATCTCCATCATCCCCTTCATCATCTGGCCCATGTCCATCTCGCCGTGCCGCTGCATCGGCATAACCGGCTTTGAGCTGTCGGGCTGCTGCGCCGCGAGCGGAGCGGCGATTACGAATGCCATCAACATGCATATCCGGTTCATCGACCTTCCCCCCGTGAATTTGGATCCAGTCTCCTGGTTTCTGCCGGGACCTGGGCAATGGCCCCTTGAGGGGGACTTACGCGCCGTGTTCGAAAGCGTCAAGATCAATCCAAGGAGGGACTCATGTGCGTCTTTCGATCGATAGTGGTCGGGTTGTCGATCTGCGCCGGCGTCGCGGCGCGGAGCTCGGCGCAGGACTGCAGCGGGGCGACGCTTTTGATTTCCACGGCGGCGGTGACGGGGCTCGCCATCTTTGACATCGTGACGGCGCCCGCGTCGGTGCGGCACTACAACGAACGACAAGTCGCCATCGCCCCCATCGCGAACCTGCGCGACGGGTCATATGGGATATCGGTCTCGTTGCCGCTCGGCAGACGGCGGCAGCCGCCGCAGATGCAGGCGCCGCGCCCCTACAGATCGCCGACCACGGGATTTTTGCTGTCGTTCGGCAGCACGACGGTCCCCATGGGACTCGGAGTCCTCGGGGGCTCGACCGGCGGGGCGTGGGTGTTTCTCGGCGGCATCGTCGTGGGCCCGAGCGTCGGGCATTTCTACGCGGGGCAGGTGGTGCGCGGATTGGGTACGACGGGGCTGCGGGCGGCTGGTGCCGCGGTGGGGATCTCGTCGCTGATCGGGTGCTTCAACGACTGATCCCGAAACCTTCACTGCATAAGCGGTGAGCGGTGAGCGGCAAAAGACTGCTCACCGCTCACCCTCGTGTCTCACCGTGTCTTCTTGGCCGGAGCGGCGGGAGCGGCCGGCATCGGGGCGGCCGGCAGGTCGCTGTTTCAGATGTCCTGGGCCATGAGCCATTTTCCGTCTTGCTGCACCCAGCGCACCAGGTACTTGCCGGAGTCCACGGGCGGGACGCCCGGCGGCCGTTTGGCGTCGGCGGCCCAGGTGAAGGTCCAGCGTCCCATCTCGGTGGCGGCGTCGCCGCTGCCCCACACCGACGTCGACTTGAGCGCCAGCGTGATCCCCTTGATGGAGTTCATGACCGTGAAGAAGGCGCGGATCGAATCGCGGCCGTGCACGGTGGCCATGTTGGGAGGCATCATCACGGCGTCAGCGGTATAGAGGTCGGCGATCGAGTCGGAGTGGCCCGTCGAGGTGAGCCGCGGCCAGTTGGCGTTGGCGGCGTCGATCGCCGCGCGCGCGGCGGCGGTGGTGTCCGGCGGCGGTGCGGCGGCCGGCTTGCAAGCGGCGAGGGCCAGCGCCGTTGCAGCGAGTGAAGCGGAAAGGCGCATCAGAACCTCGTGGTGAAGGAGGCGGCCAAAACTAGCCCCTCCTAGGAGATTTCGCAGCGGATCGGGGTAGCGGGCGCCGAGTGGGTGAGGGCGCCGATGGCGATGAGGTTGGCGCCTGCATCGGCGTAGCGGCGCGCATTCTCGGCGGTGATGCCGCCGGATGCCTGGATCGTCACGGCCGGGCCCGCGCGCCGCGCCCAGACTGCGAGGCGTTCCGGGGGCTGGTTGTCCACGAGCAGATGCGCCACCCCGGCGGCGAGTGCCTGCTCGAGCTGGGCTTCGGTCTCCACCTCTACGATCACCGGCGTTCCGCGCGGTGCGCGCCGCAGCGTCTCGGCGAGGGAATTGCCATCGCGGGCCAGCATCTCCCAGTGATTGTCCTTCCAGAGGATCGCGTCTGCCAGCGAGGCGCGGTTGTCGACCCCGCCGCCGACGCGCACCGCGTGCAGCTCGAGCGCCCGCAGCCCCGGCGTTGTCTTTCTCGTATGAGTGATCCGCGCCGCAGTGCCGGTTACGGCATCTACGGCGCGGCGCGTCAGGGTCGCGATCCCGGAGAGCCGCTGCAGGAAATTCAGCGCGACGCGTTCGCCGGCGAGCAACGCGCTCGCACGGGCGCGGACACTGGCGATCGTCTGGCCGGGGGCGACCCAGCTCCCCTCCTGCGATTCCGGAGTGAACAGACTCTCGGGATCGAGCTCATGAAACACGGTGGCAACGACCGCACTGCCCGCCACCACGAAGTGGCCCTCGGCGACGAAGCGGGCGACGGCGGGGCGTTGGGCTGCGCCGCCGAGCAGGCGGGTGGTGACGTCGTCGGCGGCGTGATCTTCGGCGAGGGCGCGGCGGACTTCCTCCGCGCCCAGGAGATCAGCCAATGGCGAGCATCCGGTCTATGGCGCGGCGCGCTCGTGCGGCAGTCTCGGACGGCACCGTTACGCGGTGTTTCAGGTCGCGCAGCGAATCGCGCAGGTTGAGGAGCGTGATCTGCTTCATGTAGCGGCACTCGGCCGTTTCAGCGGCCGCGATGAATTCCTTTTCTGGATTTTGCTTGCGCAGCCGGTGCAGCACGCCGGTCTCCGTGGCGACCACGTAGCGGCGGGCCGGGGAGGTGCGGACGCGCTCGGTCATCTGCTCAGTGGACACGATGTGCATCCGTCCGGCGGCGACGTCGCCTTCGGCCTCGGCGTAGTACAAGGCACTCGACACGCAGCCGCATTCGGGGTGCACCAGGAACTCGGCATCGGGGTACTCGGCGCGACGCCGCTCGAGGTTTTCTTTGGTGAGGCCGGCGTGCACGTGACATTCGCCCATCCAGACGTCGAGCGCCCGGCCGGTCACCTTCCTCAAGTAGGTGCCGAGGAAGAAATCCGGCAGGAACAGCACCGGGACATCCCGAGGGAGCGACTTGATCACGGCGACGGCGTTGCCCGACGTGCAGCAGTAGTCGGACTCGGCTTTGACATCGGCCGCGGTATTGACGTAGGCGACGACGAGCCCGTCGGGATGCGTGGCGCGCCAGGCGCGGACATCGGCCGCCTGGATCGTGGCGGCGAGCGAGCAGCCCGCGGTGGGGTCGGGGATGAGGACCGTTTTGTCGGGGTTCGCGATGGCGGCGGTCTCGGCCATGAAGTGCACGCCGCAGATCACCAGCACCGGCCGGTCGAGCTCCGTGGCGCGCCGCGCCATTTTCAGGGAATCGGCGACGACGTCGGCCAGATCCTGGATCTCAGGGATCTGGTAGTTATGTGCCAGGATCGCGGCACGGCGCTCGACGCGCAGCGCGTTGATCTCGGCGATCAAATCGTGGGCAGATGGAGCGAGCGTTGCGGTCATCGGACAGCTCCCATTGGTCGTGGTACCGAGACTGGGGGGCCGTTTGGGCAACGCCTCGATCCGACGAAGGTGGCGGATCGCTCCCAGCCTGGGACGCGCGTCGCCGCGCGTCGAAAGGAATGATAATCGCGTGGAGCCGGAGTGTTGAGGGTGATTGAGGATGTCGAGGCGCTAAGCTAAGTTGCGCCTTCCACGGGACCCCTCGCTTCGTTCGGGGCAGGCTCCGCGCCCTAAAGGGCTAGCTCGGATCGCTCTGGGAGCGACCCTGCGCGTCGCAGTCAGGTAGTTTTGAAGGCTTGGCATCGATTACTTGTTCATCGGGACCCCTCGCTTCGCTCGGGGCAGGCTCCGCGCCCTAAAGGACTAGCGCGGATCGCCTTGCGATCCTCGCGTCGCAGTCCGGTAGCTTTAGTCGGGGTGACATCTATTTCTTAGGCAGCGGGACCCCTCGCTTCGCTCGGGGCAGGCTCCGCGCAGTCCGGTAGCTTTAGTCAGGTTAGCCTCTATTTTTCAGTCATCGGGACGTAGCGCAGTCCGGTAGCGCACCTGAATGGGGTTCAGGGGGTCGCGGGTTCAAATCCCGCCGTCCCGACTGATCGAAGCCCTGCAACGTTGCTGCTTGCAGGGCTTCTTTTCGGGCGAGGATTGCGAAACTAGGGTAGACGCGTCAGCTCATGCTTCAAGGAACTCCAACGCCTTTTTCACGAACGCCTGGTGGTACTGGAAAACACCCCCATGCCCGGCATCCTCATAGAGGACGAGCTCGGCATTCGGAAGCCGCCGCGCCATGTCGACCGAGTTGCTGCTCGGTACCATCTTGTCCTGATCACCATTTGCCACGAGAACCGGGTGATGAATGCGCGACAGATCGGCGGGACGCTGACGCCCCCAGGCGTGTATGGCCTTTAATTGAGCCCTGAACGCTGTGATCGCAACCCGATTGTCGCGATTCTCGGTGCGCTCGTTCAATCGTGCCAGGAATTGGCGCGCGGCATTGCGGCCGTTCGGGGTCGCGGTGAAGAAGAGATAGTATTCCGGGTGCCTGAAGGTCAGCACGCCCTTGACCATGTCGCGGATGGTCACCGACGTCACCTGGTCGATGCCCGAGCCCCCGGCTGGCCCGGTGCCCGCGAGAATGATCTTCCGCACGAGTTGCGGTTCTACTTGCGCGATCACTTGCGAGATGAAACCGCCAAGTGAGAAGCCAAACAGGTCGACCTGAGCAAAACCGAGGGCCCGAATAAAGGCCACCGCGTCCTGCGCCATCGCCTCTACGGACGGGGGAGTCTTACCTTCCGACCCGCCAATGCCTCGGTTGTCGAAGACGATGACGCGCCGTCTCGCCGCGATCCCGTCGACGACCCGTGGATCCCACCGGTCGAGTTCTGCAGCCAGATGGTTGAGGAAGATCACCGGCACTCCGGTGTCGGGCCCAAGCTGCCGGTAGACAAATCTTGTCCCGCCGATATCGACGCCTCTCGTCGACGCATTCCTCCAGGTGATGCTCGATCGAGGACGCGTCTGTTGTTGCGTGCTCATATTGCCTCCAAGAGTATCATGGCAGTTACCTGACACGTCGCGGCCTAGTCCGCGACGCGAATGACCACTTTTCCGACGGCGCGGCCGCTCTCCACGTAGGAGATGGCCTCAGCCGCGGCGTCAAACAGAAAGATCTTGTCCACGACGGGCTTGATGACACCCTGTTCCACCAGCGCCCCTAATCGCTCCAATTGCTCGCCGCTCGCGCGCATGAACACGTACTCGAAGCGCACGCGCCCTTTCCGCGCCAGACGATCGACCCTGCGATTCAGCAACCCCAGGATCCAAACCAGCGGCAGGCTGAGGCCCCAGGCTCGCGCGAACTTGGCGTCGGGCCGGCCGCCGATCGTCACCACCACGCCGCCCGGCTTGACCACCTCGAACGAGCGGAGCAGCGTGTCGCCCCCCTGCGTGTCGAGGACCGCGTCCTGATCCTTGACCACCGCCTCGAAGCGGCTCGTCTGGTAATCGATGGCCACATCCGCGCCGAGCGACTTCACCAGCGCATGGTTCTTAGCGCCGGCCGTAGTCGCGACCTGCGCGCCGAGGTGTTTGGCCAGCTGGATGGCGAAGGTGCCGACGCCGCCCGAGCCGGCATGGATCAGAACCTTCTGGCCGGCCCGCAACCGCGCGATTTCGATCAGCGTCTGCCAGGCGGTAAGCCCCACCAGCGGAAGCGACGCGGCCTGCGTGTAGTCGAGGCGCGCGGGCTTCCTCGCCGCGGCGCTTTCGCGCACCAAGGCATACTCGGCGAAGGCGCCAATGCGGTCGTTGTCGAGGCGCGAATAGACCGTATCGCCGAGTTTGAACTTGGTGACCCCTGGTCCGATCGCTTCCACGTCGCCGGCGAGATCGGTGCCGAGAATCAGGGGGAAAGAGAAAGGGAGCAGCACCTTCACCGCGCCATCGCGGATCTTGGAGTCGAGCGGGTTGACGCCGGCGGCGCGCACGCGCACCAACAGGTCGCCCGGGCCCGGTTCGGGCCGCGGCAGCTCCATCATTTCCATCGGAGCGTTGTAGCGACGGATGGTGAGCGCTTTCATGGACTGCCCTTCAGAACGTGGTCGGTGATCATCGTGCACGCGTCATATGATGAACATCATATTCTGATGCAACAAAAACCGGATACGACCAGTGCGGGTCGGCTCATGTGCCGGTGGCGTCGAAGTGCTTCACGGACGCTTCGCGCAGGGCATCGGACAGCTTGGGGTCGTCGACCGCGCGGGCCAGCACCAAAGCGCCGACCATCGTGGCCATTGTCACGAGCGCGTGTCCGTAGTCACCCGGCTCTCCCTGGTCGGGCGAATGCCGGGCGACGACAGCGATCATTTCCTTGATGCGGCGTGTCGCGGCTCGGCGCACCCTCGAGGCCTGGCGCGGCGTCTCCGAGCCGAGGGCGGCCACCGGGCAGCCGGTCTCGGCGTCCGCGACGTGCTCCTTCGAGAGGTAGGCGCGGATCATCGACCGCAGCGCCTCGTGCGGCGGCGCGGCGGCGGCCACGCGCGTCAGCGTGGCCACGCTCTCAGCTCCTGCGCGATCGGCCGCTTCCGCCAGCATCGCCTCGCGTGAAGCAAAATGGGCGTAGAAGCCGCCATGCGTCAGGCCGACCTTTTTCATGATGTCGGCGACGCCCGTGCCGTCGTACCCGCTGCGCCGAATGGCGCGTGCGGCGGCCCCGACGATCCGTTCGTGGGTGACTTCCTTGCGGCTTGGGGCGGTCCGCCCGGCGGTGGCAGCACTCATATGATGACCATCATATATCAATCGGACGCGGTGCGCAAGGCGCCGACACCGGGGCTTAAGCGTCCTGAGCGATATGCCATCGCACTGGCCGACGTCCAAGGGTCGCGTTGTGAGTTGCGTTGTGATTCTGCTGCGATTCCCGGTCGATCTTCGGAGTTTGAGTCACAACACCGACGACCAGAACATCGCGTAGTTGCTACTCTTTGTCGTAACTCCCCCGCGTAATGGACCGCATGGGGTTCAGGGGGTCGCGGGTTCAAATCCCGCCGTCCCGACTAGGCCCCCGCCACGGCGGGGGCCTTGTCGCGACGGCGAGCTATTGGCGCCGTCGCTCAGACTTGCAGGCCCCGCAGGTACGGAACGCTGGCCCGCATCATGTCCAGGTTCATCTCCACGAAGTAATTCCGGATGCCGCCCATCCTGGCCGCCGTGAAGATCTTCTTCCAGTCCAGGGTGTCCTGTCCCACCGGCATGATCTTTCGAGTGTTCGCCGACCAGCCTTGTACGTGCATGGAGATAAAGCGCCCGGGGTACTTGGTGAAATACTCCGCGGCGTCGTAGCCCTGGCGGATGGTCGAGACCTGAAACTGGAACTTCACCAGTTCCGGTTGTAGCAGCTCGAAGAGCAGGTCGTAGGTGCGCTTGCCATCCACCGTGGTGAGCTCGAAGTCTTCGTTGTGCAGACCCTGCTGGATGCCGGCCCTGGCGGCCTGTTCGCCCATCTTGTTGTACTCATCCGCCGCCCGTTTGACGTCGTCCATGGTGGGATGGGGTGGCCCATCGAGGCTGGGGACGATCATCTGGGTCAGCCCCACGTCCTTGGCCCAGGCGATCCGGCCGGCCTGGTCCTTCCGCAGCTCGTCCATGTTGAAATGCGAGCTGACGCAGCTCAAGCCGGCATCGCTCAGCATGGCACGCAGCTCGGCGGGTTTGTACTTGGCGAGGCCGGCGAAGCCTGAGTCGGAGTATCCCACCGGCGAGCACAACTCGATGGCTTCAAAGCCCGCCGTCTTGAGCTGGTGGAGGGCGCCGGGGAAGTCTTTGGCGATCAGGTCTCTGACCGACCAGGTCTGGCACCCAATGGGTAGATCGAGCGGCTTGGCCAAGAACTCCCTTGCTCCCAGCGAGAATAGTCCTGCAAACGCGGCTTGCTGCGCAACGGTCTCACAGAACTCTCTTCTTGTCAGCGCCGTCATCGGTTCCTCCAACGTTGCCCGGCGGCCCGGCGGACGGTTATAGCTCCCATCCCGCACGGCGTTCCGGGCGGATGTATTTGTCGGCGGCTGCCGCATTGACCACCCGGAGATTGGGGCGGTCCCAGATGAGCCGTTGCCCGAGCATCGTGGCCACGTTACCGAGCAGCAGGGTCTCGGTGACCATGCTGGAGAACTCGAAATTGCCGCCCGGCTTGACGGTGCTTCCCTTGCAGGCGTCGAGCCATTCGCGTTCGTTACCGGGCGAACGGGGCAGGGTCTTCGGCGGCGGCTGGTACGCATCCATCTTCGCCTGGGGGATCAGCTGGGGACGCTTGCCGCTGAATCCGCAGAGAATCTTCCCGCTGTCCCCTATGAACAGCAGCCCCTCGTCTTCTTCCCCCTCACCCTTGAAGGGGCGGTTCTCTTCCAGCTCAGCCGGACGGGCCGGCTTGAGACCGCCATCGTACCAGGTGAAGGCGACCGGCGGCATCTCGCCGCGGCTGGCGAACTGATATCGAATGATGGAAGCCGTCGGGTAGGTCTCGGCATACCGGTCGGTGGAGCTGGCCTCCACGCTGACCGGCGCTTCCAGCTTGAGCACGCGGAAGATGGTGTCGTAGCTGTAGCAGCCCATGTCGCCCAGCGCGCCACAGCCAAAGTCGGCCCAGCCGCGCCAGACAAACGGGGCGTAGGCGTGATTGAACGGCCGTTCCGGCGCGGGTCCCAGCCACAAGTCCCAATCCAGGCCGTCGGGGACCGGTTCCGCGGCCTGCGGCCGGTCCAGCCCCTGGGGCCAGAACGGGCGGGTGGACCAGTTCACCACCTCGCGCACCGGGCCGATGGCGCCGCTCCAGATCCACTCGCAGAGCAGCCGCGTGTCTTCGGAGGCCTGGTTGCCGACCGCGATCTGCGTCGCGACGCCGGTCTCGCGCGCCAGCTGGGCAATCTGCCGGGCTTCGTAGATGGTGTGGGTGAGGGGCTTCTGACAAAAGACGTGTTTCTTCTTCCTCATGGCGGCGGCGGATACCGCGGCATGCAGGTTGTCGGTGGTGCACACGACCACGGCATCCACGTCACGCTCTTTGTCCAGCAGCTCGCGGAAGTCGCGATAGGCCGCGCACCCGCGAGAGTTGCCGGACCGCTTCCCCGCGCCGTTGTAGGCGTCCACGATCTTTTGGCACGGCTCGCGGCCGGAGACGCCGCTGGTCACCTGCATGGCATGGGTGAGCTGAATCGGATCGTCCGGGCTGAGCCAATCCCAGCCTGAGGTGACGTTCAGCAACTTGCGCACCGAGTTGCAGAATTCGTGCGTGTCCCACTGCGGGTGCCCGGCGCCGGACCGGTTGGGGTCGCACACCGCCACACCCTGGACATCGGGCTGGCGCAGGAAGTCCAGCATGACGCGCTGGCCCTGTGAGCCGACTCCGATGAACGCGATGGTGACTTTGTCGCTGGGCGGCACATAGCCCTTGCCGCCGAGCACGTGGCGCGGGACGATCGTGAACCCCAGGGCCGCGGTTCCGGCTTGCGCCAGGAACTCGCGCCGGGACACGGATGGTTTCGACCCGCGATCGTGGACCAGCCGCTGCTTCACGCTTCCCCCTTGCTGCAGCGTGCAAGAGAATAGGCGTAGCTCAACATGGGCGCCAGTCGCGCTGGCGGAGGCCGCCCGTGCCGGAGTCAAGACGTCCGGTCGGCGCGACTCAGCTAGACTAGCTCGGCACACTCTTCTCGCAGCGCATTGACAACGGAGAATCAAGCCGGGAAGCTTGTCGCCACTCTGCCTGACGAGCTCGACGACAGTCGGTCCCAGGGTCGAGCGGGTGGAGGAGGGGAAGCGGATCAGGAGGACACCTACAAAGACCAGACGGCCGAAGTCGTTGTCTTCCGTCAGGACGATACGGCTCTCCTAAGTGGCGAAGCCCAGGACGATCTCATCGGTGGCGCCTGGGGCCGTTTCGTGAACAGTCTTGACGTCGTGTCCCGCCGCACGGAGGGCCGTTCATCAGCGGGGGCGGGCGTTCATGACCCTACGACCCCCTGTACGTGCATCAGGCGGTCGAGTCCATCCAATCTCCGCCTGACTCGCTCCAACCCCGCCCGAAGTAGGACGATTCAGGTGGGCAGTGCCCTAGGGGTTAACGAGCCGGGTGCCCAGACCGGCGTAGAGGTCGTCGGCTCCGAAGGCCGCGCGAAACGCCGCGAACGCCGGCTCGCCCGTACAATGTCCCGGGGCGACACGATCCAGATGCCACTGATCGTGCAGCCGCCGGACGAGAGAGACGATGGCGGAATCGGGCGTCGTGACGAGGTGTAGGCCGCCAATGATGGTGTGCACGTGAGGTTCCAGGCGCCCGGCGGCCGCCAGGATGGTTTCAATCCCGGGGTGCGAGCACCCAACGACCACGACGAGGCCCTGGGCGGTGTGGAGCACGAGCGAGAGCTCGCGCAGCTCGAGCGTGCCGGGTGTACGAGATACCGTCGTGACCAGTTGGATACCCGGTGCAATCTCGAGCGTCGAATCCACGAGCGTAATGTGAGTCGCGGGCCAGAGGGTCCCCGTCTCGAGAGAGTCCGGCGGGTGTCCGCCGAAGTAGCGCATCGCGACCGGCAGACTCGAATCGGGACGCAGGAAGCTGGTCGGCAACACCCCACCGAAGACGCTGAACGGTTCCTGGGGAGCATAGAGCGGCGTGGCGGGGGCCTGGCCGAGGACAAACGGCAGGCCGGCCGTGTGGTCGCTATGGCGGTGGGAGATGACGATGAAGTCGAGGTGGCGCAGGTCGATGTGGAGCCGGCGCACGTTCTCGGCGAGAATAGTGGCATTGTCGCCGGTGTCGAAGAGAATGCGTTTGCCGTGGTACTCGATCAGAGCGGAGAAACCCCAATCGGCGTGCAAATCCGGTCGGTCGGTGAAGGCATCGTAAAGGATCGTGATTGCAAGGTCCGCCGGCTTGGGTGGATGGTGAGCGGATAGCGGGGGAGTCGTGAGCAGCGCGAGAAGCGTGGCAGCGAGCATAGGGCACGTCCTCAGACTGAAATGGGCATATCTTGGTAAGAAGCTCGTTCTCGTCTCCCTCATCCAGCAGTTCCTCCAGCACCTCCTCCGGCACGAAAGCGATGGGCAGTCGCTCTTTGCCTCTGGCACCAGAGTCTAGCTTAGTGTCGACCCCCTGTACTTGCATCAGGGGGTCGCGCGACGAAATCTGTCTGCCGAAGCCAATGAAGTCGTGACAACGATTCTCGCGTTCGCCGTGAACAAAGGTGAACACATCGGTTTTGGCGCCAGTAGCGGCGACGCGCCCTGGGAGCACCCGCCTAAGCGCTTGAAGCTGGCGGCGCGCGTAGGATATTGAATGACTACTCTTTCTTCAGCGCGCCGCAGCTTGAGCGCGATCCGTCAGGCAGCACCACCCGGGGCGGTACTGGATTCAACAGCATGGGTAAGCTCGTTTTCCTCATGATGCAGTCCCTCGACGGCTACGTCGATGGGGTCGCGGGCGGGCTGGCATTGCCTCCGCCTGGCGTTGCGCTTGGCCGTCATCTCACGGATCACTTCCGCAGCCTGGCCGGCGGCCTGTATGGTCGACGGATGTACGAGATCATGCGCTACTGGGACGAGGATCGACCGGAGTGGGATGCGGACGACCACGACTTCGTGGCGGCGTGGCGGGCGCAGCCGAAATGGGTCGTCTCACGCACGCTGAAGTCGGTCGGCGCGAACGTCACACTCGTCGCGGAGAACGTCGACGCGTTTGTGCGGGGACTGAAGGAGGACCTCGAGGGTGAGATCGACGTCGCGGGCCCCACCCTGGCGGCGAGCCTCACCGACCTCGGTCTTATCGACGAGTATCGTCTCTACTTCCGCCCCTTCGTGCTTGGCGGCGGCAAGCCGTACTTTGCCGGCGCCCGGCCACCGCTCCGCATCATTGCCAGCGATCGTGTTGGCGAAGACGCGGTTCGCCTGACGTGTGTCCCACCCTGAGCATGCCCAACTCCCGCACTAAAGTACTTCCTTCGGTCGCCGTCCCGACTGAGTGAAGATACTACCAATTGGATCAGTTAATCGATAAGACTCTGCGAAGAGTGCTTTGAGCAAGGTGCTGCAGCTCGGATATGCTTCACAGGAATGCTAAATTCAGTCCAATTCTAGTTAGGCTGCTCCCAGAATGATCGAGTTTCAACCAACGCTTCTGACCCGCTTGGCCGACCCCATCGCCGGAAAGATCGTTGCCTTCGGGGTTGGCCATGAAGGCAACGTTTATGTCGCGGTAGCACAAGAGCCCGTTGACTACACCAGAGAGCAGCCTGGGTGGGCGACGTTTCCCAAGACGCGCCCCGACTCGCCGCAATCGTATAGGCTCCTCGCCTACGACGGAGAGACCGCCGATACTATCCTCGACCTCTTGATCCGCGAGGAGGCCTTCAACATTCACTTCATTCAGCCGCTCCTCGACCGCCTCTTGTTGGTCTGTGCCCGATCGACATGGAGGTCGGAGACCGACATCGAGCACAACGGACGGATCTACGACCGCAAGGGCCAGCTCGTTGGTGAGATCATCCTCGGGGACGGTATTGAGGACATCCAAGTCACTGCGAGCGGCCGAATCTGGGCGTCCTACTTCGACGAAGGCATATTCGGCAACTTTGGTTGGAGGCTGCCGCTCGGGAATCCTGGTCTTGTTGCGTGGGACAGCGCCGGCGAGGTCACCTACCGGTTCGAACCTCAGCCACCGCTCGAGAGCATGGCGGACTGTTACGCCATGAAC
>DATLVL010000045.1:0-4747 GCA_035577525.1 Gemmatimonadales bacterium
TGACGCCCGCCTGCCGTTCGGCGGGCTCGGCGTGCAGCCAGCACGCCGCAATGTGGTCCGGCGAGATGGCGAAGCTCGGCGGGACCTGCTGCTTGCAGACGTCCATCGCATACGGGCATCGCGGGTGGAACCGGCAGCCGCTGGGCGGCGCGAGCAGGCTCGGCGGCGTTCCACGCGCCGCGAGCTTGGGCGGCTCTTCCCGCGCTGGGTCGGGCGCGGCGGAGAGCAGGAGCTGTGTGTACGGATGCGCGGCGTGGTCCGTGAGGCTCACGCTTGGCGCCGCCTCCACGAGCTGCCCGGCGTACATCACGACGACCGTGTCCGCCAGGTAACGCGCCGAAGCGATGTCGTGGGTGACATAGAGGATCGCGAGGTGCTCGCGATCGCGTAGGTCCGCCAGCAGGTTCAGCACGCCGAGCCTGATGGAGACGTCGAGCATCGATACGGGTTCGTCGGCGAGCAGCACACGCGGCCGGACCGCGAGGGCGCGGGCGATGGCGACTCGCTGGCGCTGCCCGCCGGAGAGCTCGTAGGGAAATTTGTTGAGGTAGTGCGACGCGGGTTCCAGGGCGACGCGGCGCAGCAGCTCTTCCAGCGCCTCGTCGAGGTGGCCGTCGGCGATGTGATGAATCTCCAGCGGCCGGGCCAGCTGGTGACGCACGCGGTGCACGGGATTCAGCGACGCGAAGGGGTCCTGGAAGACCATCTGCACCTTCGCCGCGTAAGACCTGGGGCGTCCGGAGGGGGCAGGCCCACCATCCAGCAGCACCTCCCCGGCGTCGGGCTTGGTGATCTTGGCGAGCATTCGCGCGACGGTGGTCTTGCCCGCGCCGCTCTCGCCGACGAGCGCGGTCACCTTGCCCGCCTCGAGCCGCACGGTCACCGCTTCCACGGCGTGAACTCGTGCCTTCTTCGCAAGTGGCCCGCGACCCCGCTTGACCCAGAACGATTTCGTGAGATTGCGACCCTCGAGCACGGCGGCGGCCGGCATCGCGGACGTTCCCAGCGGGGCGGCGCCGTTCACAGCTCGATCACCCGCCTGGCAGCGCTCGCGTGCTCGAGAGGCCTCCCCGCCGGGTTGGGCCGAGCGAGCTCGGCGGGGACGGCGGCGTCACCGGTTTGGAGCCAGCACGCTACCTCGCGCGACGATCCGTCGATGGGCAGCAGACGCGGCCTCTCCTCTCGACACCGAGGCATCGCCCAGCGGCAGCGCGGATGGAAAGAGCAGCCCTGGGGCAGCTCGCGGAGGTCGGGGGGCGACCCGGTGATCCCCTCCATGCGGCGGCGCTCGCCATGCAGGGGTGGGAAGCAGTTCAGCAAGCCGTGCGTGTACGGGAGCCTCGGAGCATGGAACAGCGACCCCGCCGGGGCGCGCTCCATCAGGCGGCCGGCGTACATGACGGCGATGTCGTCGGCGAGCTCGACCAGCAGGGAAAGGTCGTGGGTGATGAACAAAGTCGCGAAGCCGATCCGGTCGCGCAGGCCGATCAGCTCTTCGAGTATCTCTCGCTGCGTCACGACGTCCAGCGCGGTTGTCGGCTCGTCGAGGATGATCACCTGGGGCTCGAGGGCGATCGCCATCGCGATCATCGCGCGCTGGCGCATCCCGCCGGATAGCTCGTGGGGATAGCTGTGCAGGCGATCCGGGTTCATGCCCACCAGCTCGAGCAGCTCGCCGGCCTTGCTCCACCGGTCGCTGCGAGAAAGGTGCGGCCGATGCACGCGCAGCAGATCGTCGAACTGGGCGCCGATGGTGATGACCGGGTTGAGCGAGTCCAGCGCACTCTGCAAGACCACGGCGATCTCGGACCACCTCAATTCCCGCAGCTCCTGCTGGCTCGCGGCGAGCAGGTCGATGGTGCCGGTCGGCCCGTCGCCGCTGATCGGTTTGGAATGGAAGAGGACCTGGCCGGACGTGATCACGCCGGGCGGTCGGAGCAGTCGAATCGCGGCGAGCGAAAGGGTGGTCTTGCCACTGCCGCTCTCTCCCGCCAGACCGAGGACCTGGCCCCGGCGCAGCACGAGGTCGCAATCCATGACCGCGTGCACGGCCTCCTCGCCGACGCCGTAATCGACCGACACGCTGCGGATCTCGAGCACGGGCTCGGCGACTCCGGCCGCGCCTTGTACCTCGCGTGGCTTCGGCGCGGCGGCGACCGAGCGGGCGACCGGGGTCAGGCCGAGCCTCGTGCTGGGGCTGATCCCGGCCTTGTGGGCAGCCTTCCGAGAGATGCCGGCGATCCGCAGGCGGGGATTGATGAACTCGTCGATGCCGAAGTTCAGCAGCGCAAGGCCAGTGCCGAGCAGCGCGACGCAGATGCCGGGCGGCGCCCACCACCACCACCAGCCGCCGCGCACTGCGTTGTTCGCGAACCCCTCGCGGAGCATCTCGCCCCAGTTCCAGAGACCCGGCGGATACGAGGTCGGCGACCCCGCGAGACCGAGAAACGCAATCGCGACGTAAGCCCCGATCGCGGCCAGGGTCGTGAACAGGAACGACGCGGCGACGATCGGGACGAGGTTGGGCAGTACCTCGACCAGGATGATGCGAAGGCGGCTCTCACCTGACACCCTTGCCGCTTCGACGAAGTCCCGGTTGCGCAGGGACAGCGTCTGCGCCCGCAGCGTGCGCGCGCTGTACGCCCAGGTCGTGACGGCGATGATCGCGGCGACCAGGAAGATGCTCGAGCCGGCGCTCGGCACGTAGTCCGCGAGCACGATGAGCAGCGGCAGGCCGGGGATGGCAAGAAACACGTTTGCGACCAGCGACAGCCCTTCGTCGGTGTTTCCGCCAACGTAGCCGGCGGTGATCCCGAAGAGAATCGAAAGTACCGTCGCGATCGCAGCGGCGATCAAGCCGACGAAGAGGGTCGCCTGCGTGGAGGACAGGACCTGCGACAGGACATCCTGGGCGAAGACCGTGGTTCCAAGCCAGTGCTCGGCGGACGGTGGCAGCGGGAGCGGGTAGTAGGTTGCGGGGAACGCGGTGCCGGGGCCGGTTCCGTCCACGAGCACGTGCTTGACCCAGTTTTTCGGGTCGGTTGCGTTTGGAGAGTAGGGCGCCGCCCAACGTCCGATGACGGACACGATCCCGAAGACGCCCAGCAGGACGAGGCCCGCAATCACCTTGGGCGAGCGCGGAAGGCGCAGGATCCGCACCCGGTGAAACACCACCGCGCCGGGTCCAGCGGCAGGTGCAGGTTGGGTCAGGGACGTTGGCGCGATCGTCATCTCTTCACGCGAGCTGCCTCGCCCTCGGATCGATGAGCACGTAAACGACGTCGGCCATCAGGTTGGCGGCGAGCACCACCAGCGTGATGACCACGAAGATGCCCTGGACGAGTGAGTAGTCCAGCTTTCCGAGGGCGTCGTACAGGTGATAGCCGATGCCCGGATAGTTGAATACGATCTCGACGAGGATCTGTCCGGCAACGACCAGGCTGATGGCGATCGTGAAGTTGGAGATCACCGGCAGGAGCGCGTTGCGCGCCGCGTACCAGACCACGGTTCTGTTGTGAAGGCCTTTGGCCGCGGCCATCAGGACGAAGTCTTCGTCCATCGTCGTGAGCATCTGGTTCCGCATCGACAAGATGAAGCCCGCGATCGATGCGAGAACGACCGTCGCGACCGGCAGGATCGCATGGGCGACGACGCTCGCGAGATAGGGCCCGTTGAATCCCGGCGTGACCGTGTAGATGTCGTAGCCGAACAGGCTCGGAACCCAGTGGAGCATCGTCCCGGTCTGGCCGAAGATGAGGACGAGCACGAGGGCCAGGAAGAAGTAGGGGATCGCCTGGAAGAAGGTGGCGCCCGGCATGAGCCAGTCCATCCACGAACCGCGCCGCCAGGCCACCAACGTTCCGAGGGTCGTGCCGGAGATAAAGCTGATGGTGGTGGCAACGCCGAGCAACACCAGGGTCCACGGAAGGTAGGACACGATCAGGCTGCCGACCGGCGCGTTCTCAGACCAGGACTGCCCGAGGTCGCCGTGCGCGAGGTTCCGATGTACTGCACGTACTGGTCCCACAGGCTCGTGTGGACGTCGAAACCGAGCTGCTCTTCGACCGCCAACACGCAGGCGGAGTTGCAGTTGCCCGATTGCGAGGCTCTCGCGACCGCGCCGGCGACCGGGTTGCCGGGCACCACGCGCGGCAGCAGAAAGCTCACCGTGATCGCAACCCACGCGGCGAGGATGTAGACGGCCAGCCGGCGCACGATCGCGCTCATCGGTTTCCGTCCCGGGCTGCGATGTCGGTTCCCGACATCCGGCTCGATCCCGGCGCGCAGCCACAGCTCTCGCGTACGACGAGCTCGACCGGGAGCACGGTGTCGGAGTCGCCGCCACCGGCGCTGATCCGCGAGTAGAGAACGTCGAACGCCATCGCCCCGAGCTCCTGCATGGGCTGGCGAATCGTGGTCAGCGGCGGGTGCAGGTGGCGAGCCACCGGCACGTCGTCAAAGCCGGTGATGGCGACGTCCTGCGGCACCTTGAGGCCGCGCTGGGCGAGCGCATGGATCACCCCGAGCGCCGTCTGGTCGTTCGCGCACAGGATCGCTCGCGGGAGCTTTCGACCGGCGTCCAGCAGTGATCCGACCACGTTGGCGCCGCCCGCGGCGCTGTAGTTGCCGTGCCAGGCGGGACCGATGTCGATCTCGGCGCCGGCCGCCGCCGCTTCTGTTTCGAACGCGTGCTGACGGGTTCGGTTGTCCGGACTGTCGGGGCGTCCGGTGACGTAGCCGAGGCTTT
>DATLVL010000046.1:0-15726 GCA_035577525.1 Gemmatimonadales bacterium
GCCAGGGTCGACTGGACGTTCGGCTTCACGTCCTTGAGGATGCCGTTGGCCTGCGTCAGGATCACGTCCACGTGCTCGAGCGACTGGTGCGTGCGGTGCAGCACTTCCTCGACTTCTTTGGAGAGGCTCTGCGCCACCTGGGCGACCTGGTCGAGGACGGGGATCTTGCGCTCCGAGTCGATCGTGTCGCCGGCGGCGAGGAGGCCGGCTGCGCGTGCGGAGGAGTCCGGAAACACCAGGCGGATCAACACCGATGGGGAGAACGAGTTCGCCGGCTCGAGCTGGCCGCTCGTTCCCCTGGGCAGTCGCACATCGGCCCCGCCGGCGAACCGCTCGATCATCGAGAGCCGGGCGACGAAGGAGATGGCGTGGCTCCTGGGGTCGACCTGCGGCGAGACCCGGGTGACGCGCCCGACCTCGAGGCCCTGCAATAACACGCGACTGTCGGTGCTCAGGCCGTCGGCGCTGCTGGTTCGGAGGTAGAGGTCGTAGCGCCGCTCGCCCCAGCCGCTGGTGGCGAGCAACGCTCCCACCACGACGGCGAGGGCGCCGACGATCACGAGTCCTACGGTGAAGTCCTGCCGGGCTGTATCCACGCTTCCTCGTCTCAGGCCGTTTCCAGCTCCAGGGTGCCGGCGCGCGTCAGTCGGTAGACGCGGTCGCAGCGCCGCTGGACCACGGTCGGGATCTCCTGGCCGGTGATGAGAATCGAGCGTCGAGCGCCCTCGGCGGTCTCCCCACCACGCGCGATCTCGAGCAGCTCGGCGGATGCCCGCGCCGTGATGCCATCGAACGGCTGCTCCAGCACGAGCAGCAACGGGTCGAAGGCGATCGCCCGCGCCAGGGCCGCGCGGCGGCATTCCTCTTCGTTGGCCCGCGCCGGCCGGCGGTCGGCGGCGGCGCCCAGCCGCACCGCCACCAGAATTACGTTCACGCGGCCGTCGATGTCGTACGGTGTCGCATCGCTCCCGAAGCGCAACGGCAGGGCGATGTTGTCGCGCAGCGAGAGATTCTGGAGCAATCCGTCCCCGGCGGGAAGGTACCCGACACGGCGGCGGAAGGCCAAACGCTCCCGCTCCGGCAGGGTTTCGACATCCATGTCGAACGTGAGGACCCGGCCGGCGCGCGGCCGCTCGAGGCCCATGGCGTAGCCGCCCAACCGGTCCACCCCCGAGTCCTCGTCGCCCAGGACGGCCACCGTCTGGTGCGGCGCGACGCTGAGGGCGAACGGCGCCCGCTCGCGCGCGCTCAACGGAACGTCCTCGAAGACGAGGGGCGCTGGGGTCACGGGCTCAGCCGATGATCACGAACAAGGCGGAGCAGATGAACACGCCGACGATCGACGCCACCGTGGCGCGGCTCACGGCGATCGGAACCTCCGTCGCGGCGCGGCGCACCGAAATTCCGAAATAGCTCGGCAGGATCCCCACGATGCAGCCGAACGCGAGCGCCTTGGCGACCGTGAGCCACACATCGCCCGGGGAGAGCGATTGCAGCACGATCTGCGTGTACCGTATTCCCGTCATGCCGTTGGACGCGGCCGCGGCGAAGCCGGCGAAGATCGCCACGATGTCGAACACCACGAGCAGCGCGAACACACTCGTCACCGCGCCGATGAACCGCGGCAGCACGAGGTACTGGCGCGGGTCGATGCCCATTCCCTCGAGGGCGCGCACCTCGCCCATCACCTTATTGGTGGCTAGCTCGGCGGCGATGGCCGTGCCGGAGCGGCCCACGATCGCGAGGGCGGTGATCAGCGGCCCCAGCTCGCGCACGATGGCCACCACCATCAGCGTGCCGATCAACCCGGTGGCGCCGGCCCGGCTCAGCTCGCGCACCGCCTGCGAGATGACGAGGAACGAGAGAATCCCCGAGAGCAGGACGATGAGCCCAATGGCGTTGACGGCGGTGAAGCGGATCTGGTTGAGGGTGACGCGCAGCACGACCGCGCGTCCGGCCCGGGGCAGGGCCAGGGCGGCGCGCGCCCCGCCAAAGCCGAAGCGCGCCAGCGCTCCCACCTGGGAGAGCCAGCGCGCCGCGACGCTGCCGATCTGCGCGATCGGACCGAAGCTCACCGGCCGGTCACGAATTCTGCTCCCGCTTCAGACCGTCCTGGGCTTCCGCGTACGCCGGGAAGACTGCGATGGCGCGCTGATACATCTCGATCGCCTTGTCCTTCTGCCCGCGATCGTGGTACAACAGCGCGCGGCTGTAATAGGTCAGCGCCTCGGTCGGCACCTGGCGGCTCATGCGCTGCTCCGACACCTGGCGCGGCAGGGGCGGGAGGTTCAGGTCTTTGTTCAAGGCCTGCGACAGGTTGCGGACCAGGTCGAACAGGTGCTCGCGCTGCATCGTGACCTTCTCGGTCTTGATGATCTCGGAGGTCTCGACGTTCACGACGCGCACGTCGACGCGAAAATCGCCGTACAGGTCGACGAAGCTGCCCATCACGGCGTAGCGCGCGCCCACGAGCTTGCCGATCTTCGCCGCGGTCTGATCGTCGACACGGCCCGAGGCGCCGAGGTTCTGCTCGTCGACGAGCTTCTGGATGTTCTCGCGCTCCACCACGCGGAGCGCCGGATTCGCGCCCAGCTCCGAGATCAACATCCCGGCCATGCCGCGCTCCAGGGCGTCGTAATCCTCTTTCTGCGCCCCGTACGACCCGCCATTCGAGAACGCGAAGATGGCGACGCCGGGCCGCGTGTCATTGCCGCCGCCCTGGGCGGCCAGCGCAGACACGCCGACCGACAGGCCCAACCCGAGCAGGGTGATGACTGAACGCATCCGCATAGGTTCTGCACCTCGATCTAGAGAGACAGTCGCATGCCTTCTTGTGCTACGACGACGTCCGCCGTCGCGCCCCGTTGCTGGGCCACGCGGCGCGCCGCCGTATGCAGCGCATCCATCGCGCCATCGTCATGCTCGGGCTCGTGGTGGAACAGGACCAGCTGCTTGGCTCCCGCCTCCGCCGCCAGCTCCACCGCTTCTTCATACGACGAATGTCCCCAGCCGCGGTGCGTATCCAGCTCCGCCGGCGTGTACATCGCGTCGTGAATCAACAGATCCACGCCCTTCAGAAACTGCAGCAGATCCCGGCGCCAGCTCCCCGGCGTGGCGTAGTTGCCGCCCGGTCCCAGCTCGTTATCCGTGACATACGCCATGCTCTGCCCGCCGACCTTCGGCTTGAGCCGATACGCCAGCGTCGTGCCCGGATGGCGCAGCTGCATCGCCAGCGCCTGGAACGGCCCGACCGTAAACTCTACCCCCGGCCGGACCTGCTCGACCGACAACGTCGCCGACACCGCCGTCAGCGGCACCGGGAACACCGCCGGATCCATCTGCAGATGCAGGATCTCGTCCAGCGATGTCGTACCCTGCTTCGATCCCCAGATGCGGACCGTGTTGCCCGGCGCGAAGAACGGCTTGAAGTACGGCAACCCCTGGATGTGATCCCAGTGGGTGTGCGACAACAGGATCTCCGCCTTCACGGCGCCATTCTGCCGCTCGACCAGCGTCAGACCGAGACCGCGGATGCCCGTCCCGGCGTCCAGAATCACGAGCTGCCCGCCGGGCCCTTCCACGGCTACGCAAGACGTATTCCCGCCGTAGCGCGCGGTGTGGGGCCCGGGGGTCGGGATCGAGCCTCGCGTCCCCCAGAATGTCACCGTGTAGGCCATGCGGTCGAGCATGCCCAATTGATCGCTAAGTTACGGAAAATCGGGGACGTAGGACAAGTTGCGCGCTCACCGGTGGGGGGTGACCAGGCTCACCGGCCTACGAGCGTCCGGCTGCGGATTCCAACGCGGAGCGGTCACGGATCACAATGTCGCGCCGCGACACCTCGATGTAGCCCTTATCCACCAGTTCTCGCATGGTGCGGCTCACCGTCTCGCGCGACGATCCGATCATCTGGGCGATGGTGTGGTGCGTGAGGCGGCGCGTGATGCGCTCTCCGCCCGCCTCGTCGGAGAGGTCGAGCAGCAGCCGCGCCACGCGTCCATTCACGTCGAGCAGCACGAGGCTGCCCACCTTCTCATCGACGCGGCGCAGGCGCCGCGTCAGCTCCCGCAGCATCGCCAGCGCGATCGCCGGCGTCTGCATCAAGAGGCCCTGGAAGTCCTCGCGCCGCAGCACCAGCAACGTCGAGTCGCCCATGGCGATGACGTGGGCCGAGCGCGGCTCGTCGTCGATCAGCGCCATCTCGCCGAAGAAGTCGCCTTCGCCGAGCACCGAGAGGATCACCTCGCGGCCATCCTCGCCGATCAACACGACCTTGACCTGTCCCTGTTTGACGACATAGAGCGCGTCGCCCGGGTCGTCCTCGAACAGGATCACCGAGTTCTTGGGATAGGCGCGCTCCCGGGCGACCTCCAGCACACGCGTGAGGTCGACCTGGGACAATTGACTGAAGAGCGGGACCTTCTGTAGCGCGGCTTCTGCGGACACGCCGAGCTCCCCTTAACGGGCTTTAGATGTTGGGGGCAAGCTTATGGCGCGGCGCCTTCGGTGTCAATTCGCCCCGAGCCGGGGAGCGCGGCTCAAGTCGCTGTATCGGCTCGACTTCCCTGCATAGGGATGATCCGGCGCCGCTCCGACCAGAGGTATCCTGCCGCCACGAGAAACAGCGCAAACGCCCATCCCAGCGGCACCGGTCGCGTGGGAACGATGAGCGCTGTCCGAGTGGTCCGGTCGCCGTGTTGCGCCGTGACGCTGGCTTCGAGGCTCGCGGCACGTCGCTGTGCGGCTCGCACACCGACCCAGCTGCCCGCGCTCTGGACATAGATGGCCGGACTGCCGTCACCCTGGAGGGCGTGCCAGCCCGGACTCCGGGGCCAATAGATCCCGCGCCACCGCCCTGACGCGTCGCGCGCCAGGAACACCGTATCGACCGCTCCCGCGGGACCGTTGACGAGCGTCGTCGTGAGCGTGCGCTCGGTCGCGGCTTCGAGGGCTATCGGCCGGCCGACGATCCAGGGGCCCGGTGTGGCGATCGACCAGCGGGGTAGGTCGCGGCTCGCAGCGGCCGTCGCCGCGAGCAACCGCGACCAGTACGTCGCATAGGTGTCCGCGAGCCCGGAGCGTCGCCACCGTGCCGTCCCGGTAATGAGGCTCAACGTCACGCGCCCGGCGCCGCGCGGAGCCACCTGGGCGAGTGCGTGGCCGAAGCCGTCGTCGATCAGCGTCGCGGTGCCGAAGCGATCGACCAGGGCGTACGGCTCCGCCGCGACCGCCGCAGCGAGCGGTTCCCGCGCGCCGCGTTCGTGCCATACCGGCCGCACCAGCCGTTCCTCGAGATCGCCGCGTCGCTGCTCGGCGAAGTCGAGAAAGAAGTCGGTGCGCACCGTATCGGGAACGAGCAGCACGCCCAGTCCGTCGCCGTCGACCGCTCGATGCAGCGCCGCGCGCTCCGCTGCGCCGAGGCGGGCGAGCGTGCGGCCGTCGATCATCACGATGTCGAACTGCGAGAGCAGGGGTCCGCTGAGCACGTCGAGCGCGATGCTCGGGCGATTGACGAACTCGCGGTGCACGCGGTCACGGCTCACCGTGGAGCGGACGGCGACGGCCGCGCCACGCCGCGCCAGCCAGTCGCGCAACACCGTGGTCTCCGGCCGCGGCGCGCTCTCGAGCACCAGCACCCGCCAGACCGGAGGTGCCGCGACGTCGACGCCGAGCGTTTCCGCGACGACCGCACCGCGCACGCGGATGGTGTACAGGATCTGACCCTCCGCACGTGGCTCGGTCTCCAGGTGAAAGGCGCCGCTCGAATCGACGGTGGTGGTGTCGACGATCCCCGTGGGATCGACGAGCTCGATTGTCGATCCTGGGCGACCGGACAGCATCCCATCGATGGTGAGCCGATCGCCCAGGACGATGTGCGCGGGCCAACCGGCGCGATCGAAGCCCGCGGGCAGGGGCGCCGCGTGAAACGTGACGGGGATCGATTCCAGTCTCACCCAGTCGTCGGCGTCGAGCCCCCAGCCGACGACGTGCAAGCGCCGCATCCCGTCGCGATGGGCGAGCGCGTCCGCCAGACTCGCGAACAGCGGCGCTCCGCCGAGCGAGTCGGCGACCCGCTGGCTGCTCCCCGGCTCGGCGCCCGGCGTCGTGAGCACCGCGTCGTGAGCAGTCGCACCGACGCGCCAGCTCGGCCGGATCCCGATGACGAGGAGGGCGACGAGCGTCGCCACGAGGGCCGCGATGCGCAGCGGTCTCATCTCACGGCACCCGCCCTTCGCGCAGCAGGTCGAAGTAGGTGCGCGCGAGCCCCGCACCACCGTGTGCGGCGTCCGCCGCCGGATCGGCGACTGGAAGGGCGAGCAGCAACCCCCGCTCGAGACCGGGAAGACAGTCGTTACAGGGGCGGCCCCCCGAATCGGAGAGCGCCGTCACAAGCGACCAGAGATCGTGCAGCGTTTCGAGATGCTGCCCCGGTTGCGCGATGGCGAGGCCGCCCAGCTCCCGGCCGGCGCTCTCGAGCGCCGTGACATCCGCCGCACTCGCGCGCGCGCCACGGGTCAGACGCCGTACCACCGCCACCGCCCGGCGCAGCGCCGGCAGCGTCGTGATGGCGGCGACGCTGCGCGCGTCGGACGAGCTGCCGATGCCCGTGAGTGTACCGGTGAGCCGGGTGCGGTCCGGCTCGAGCGGTGGGGGCTCGAAGCCGACGCGCAGCACGTAGACGCGGGCGGCCTCCTGTGCCGCCTTCAACAGCTCGAGCGCGCGGTATTCGAACGGCAGCGCCGCCGCCGGCTCGTCGACGCGCAGATGCCGCTCCGCGTCGAACATCTGGCTGATGGCCTGCTGCAGCTCATTCTTTACGCGGGTGGCGAGCAGCGTCGTGTTGTCTTCGACGTCGTGCTCGTGCTCGATCGTCGCCTCCATGCCTTGCTCGACCGTTTCCTGTCCCGCGATTTCGCCATAGCGGTCGCGCAGCGTTCCCTGGTCGAAGCCGATCGACTCGGAGCGGTTCTTGAATTCCGCCGTGGTGATGTGCGTCGCGTCGGCAAGCAGGCGTTCGCTATCGATGATGATCTGGCGCTCGCTGCGCAGGTACTCCGGCATCCCGTTCACGGCGAGGCCGCTCAGGTCCGCGACCGTCACGTGCGCCGTGTCGGTCAGGACGATGAAGTAGGTATCCGAGTGCGCTTCGTTCGGGTGCGGGTCGCGGTTGTCGCGCGCCACGACGTGGAAGTACAGCTCGTCGCCCGGGGCGAGGCCGAACGCGCGCAGGTCGAGGGTGCGCCGCAGCAAGAGGCCGTGCGCGGCGGGCCGTGGAACACGCGAATCGAAGTTCAGGGTCAATTCGCGAAACTTCACCGCTTCGCCGGCGCCGGTCGTCACCGTCGCAACGAGGTGCGCTTCGGCTACGGCGTAATCGTCCGCCGCCAGCACTTCTACGGGAACGGTCAGCGGCGCGCCATAGGCGATCTCGCTGCGCGGCTCCGGACGCACCACGGTGAGTGCCGGCGGCTCGTCGGGAATGACGGTCAACCGATGAAAATCGGACGCCGAGCTCACGCCGCCGTCCGCCACGACGGCCTGATAGAGCAGCGAATGCACGGGGACGGCTCGCGCCTCGTACTCGCCCTGCCCGTGCGGCGCGCAGCGGATCGTGTCGCCTTCAGTGGTGAGAAGGAACACGCCCTGCGACGCACGATCGGTGTGCACGCGCCATGTCACCTGGCCATCCTGCTCGACATCCACGTCCCAGTCGCGCGCCGTGCGTTGCGGGTGGCGGGTGTAATCAGGCGGTCGGACGACGACGTCGACGCCGGTGATCTGCGGCGGCCCGCTCCTTCCTGCCGGCGCTCCAAGGCCGGGGCCGGTTGCCCCGGCGCGGGGGACGCCGGCGCGGACGGGATTCCACCACAGGCCGAGGCCGGCGATGAGCGCTGCCGCCGCCCCGTACCACGCGGCTGCCTTGAGCGCCCGGGCCGGGAGGGCCGGCAGCTCCGTCAGACGTCCCAGGCGGGCCTCGACCCGGGCGCGCTGCAGACGCTCCAACGGCGACAGCTCGTCCAGCGGTAAAGCCAGGAGATCGGCACTCTCTTCGGCGGCCGGGAGCGTGCGGTTCAGATGGCGCGCCAGCACCGCCGTGTCGACGTGCGGTTGGCGCCAGCGTGCGATCACGAGGATTCCCACAGCCGCCGTGAGCGCGGGAAGGACGGGTGGCAGGTCGAACACGCGGGCGGCCAGGACGGCCGCGAGTGCGGCGGTAGCGACGGCGACCACGCCAACGGCCAGCACCCAACGCAGCTGCCAGCGCCGCACCAGCCGGTCGAGCAGCGTCACCGCACGGCGCTCCCCATCGCGATGCGCCGCTCCACGAGGAACAGCGCCACCGCGATCAGCCACAACGGCAGGAAGAGCGATCGGGCGCCGGTAGCCGCTCCGCCCGAGCCGACCCGCGGATCGTAGGCCGGAGCTACCTGACTGAGCGCGATCGGCCGGTCATCTCGCTGGATGCGCGTCGAATCGGATCCGATCCACAGGCGCGCCATCGCCTCCGGGAACCGGGGATCGAGGACGAGGCTGCTCGAGCTCGGCGCGAACCGGCGGTGGAAACGGTAGCGCAGGCCGCTGCCTTCACGCGTGACGGTGAGCAGCGGCTCGCCGGTGGCGTCGGTCCACACGGGAGCGTGGTCCGGCCCGAAGGCGGCGCGCGTGAGGGGCCGCTGCGCTCGCCCGAGGTCGGTGATCACGGTGGCACCGGCCTGGAGTCGCCGCTCGACGACCTCTGGGAGCGGCTGCTCCGAGAGCCAGACGATCCAGTCGGTGGAGCCCACAACCGCAACGCTGGCCGCGGCGGCGCGTATCGTCACGATCGCGGGGATCCCCGACACCATCCCCGCGGCCTGGACTGCGGCCGCGACGTAGCGGGCATCGTCGCTGCGGTCCGCGTCGGCGAACACTACCACGATGCGGCTGCGGGATCGCGGCGCTGCGGGGCTTGCAGGCTCCTGAGCCGCGGCGCGCGGATGCCATACGACCGGAGACCGGAGTTGCGGCCGAATCCCGCGCGTGCCGCTGAGCAGTGGAGCCGCGAACACCTCGAACTGCGTCCCTGGTGGCGCGGCCTGGTCGGCGATCGCAAGGCTCAACCACAGGTCGCGGGGGTCGAGTGGGCGCACGGTCCGGCCGGCGCGGTCGAGCGAATCGACGAGCCCGGCGCGATCGACCACGTCCGTCGCGACGAGCGCCCATGGAGGCGGCGCCGTTTGTCCGTGCGGCGCCCAGTACGGTCGCGCCAGCGCGAGCACGAGTGCGGCGAGCAGCGCGCAGCGCAGGGCGAGGAGCCAGGGGTCGTACAGGTGCGGCCGCCGCACCATCGGCGGCGGAGAGCCGCTCAGCAGTCGGATGCTGCCGACGCGCACCGCCCGGCCGGTGCGGCGACTCCATAAATGAAGCGCGAGCGGGACCGCGAGCGACGCCAGCGCGGCGAGCCAGAAGGGAGCGAGGAAGCCGAGCATCGTCAGGCGACGCGCGCGCGGCCCGTGAGATAGCGGCGCAGCGCGTCGTCGAGCGGCTGATCGAGTGGGAACCGGGCGTAGTCGGCGGGCAGCTCCTGCAGGGCGTGCTGCACCTCGCGCAGCTCGCGCTCGAGCGCGGCCAGATAGGGGCCGCGCGCCGCCCGCGTGTCGACCTCGACGCGCCGGCCCGTCTCGAGCTCCTCGAACGAGACCGTGCCCTGATACGGGAACTCCAATTCGGCGCGCCCGATGACGTGCAGCACCAGCACTTCGTGGCGCAAGGCCACGAGCTTGGCGGCGACGGTGCGGATCTCCTGTGCCCGCTCGTGCAGGTCGGTGATCACGACGGCGAGGCCGCGCGGCGCGCCGGCCGTGAAGATCCCCTCCATTCGCTCCCACGCGGGCCAGGTGCCGCGGGGCTCGAGCTGCTCGAGGAGATGCAGCAGGCGATGCAGATGCTGCTGCCCGCGGCCCGGCGGGATCAGCCGCAGCTCGGCGTCGTTCAGCGCCGTCAGCGCGACGGCGTCACCCTGGCGCTGCGCCAGGACGGCGAGCGCGGCGGCGGCGAGCCGGGCGTAGTCGAACTTGCTGAGTCCGCCTTCCTCGTGCGCCATCGACTCGCTCGCGTCGAGGATGAGGCGTACGGTGACACTGGTGTCCGACTCCGCATCCCGCAGGAAGTAGCGGTCGGAGCGGGCGAACAGTTTCCAGTCGACCCGGCGCAAGTCGTCGCCCGGCTGGTAGCTGCGGTACTGGCTGAATTCGAGTCCCGCGCCGGGGATGCGACTGTGATGAATGCCGTACATGAACCCGTCGACCACGGTGCGGGCGGCGAGCATGAGGTCGCCTAGGGCGGCCAGGACCTTGGGATCGATGAAGCGATAGGATGTGTCCGGCACTATTTCAGCGGGCTCTTGGGCTCCGTCACTTCGACCAGCAGCCGGTCGGTCACCTGATCGGCGTCGATCCCTTCCGCTTCGGCGCGGAAGTTCACCAGCACGCGGTGGCGCAGCACCGGCGCCGCCACGGCGCGCAGGTCCTCGAACGTGACGGCGAAGCGATTGTGCAGCAGCGCCCGCGCTTTGCCGGCGAGCACAAGCGCCTGTCCGGCGCGTGGGCCCGCTCCCCAGCGGGTCCACTCTTTCACGAAGGCGACCGGCGTCTGATCCGGCCGCGTGGCGCGCACCAGTCGGGTGACGTACTCGAACAGATCGTCGGAGATCCGCACCTCGCGGGTGAGCGCTTGCGCGCGCACCAGGTCCTCTCCCGTGAGCACGGCGCGCGCGGACGGGGTCGCGCGGCCGGTGGTGCGCCGCAGGATCTCGAGCTCCTCGGCGGCGTCGGGATAGCCGATGCGGATGTACAGGAGAAAGCGGTCGAGCTGCGCCTCGGGCAGGGGATAGGTACCGGTCTGCTCGATCGGGTTCTGGGTGGCGAGCACGAAGAAGGGGCGATCGAGGGGATACGTCGTTCCCGCGTAGGTGACGGCGTACTCCTGCATCGCCTCGAGCAGCGCCGCCTGCGTTTTGGGCGGGGTGCGATTGATCTCGTCGGCGAGGACGATGTTCGCGAACACGGGACCGCGCACGAACTTGAAGAAGCGGCGGCCGGTGGCGTGTTCTTCCTCCAGGATCTCGGTGCCGACGATGTCGGTCGGCATGAGGTCGGGCGTGAACTGGATGCGCCGGAAGGAGAGCTCCACCGCGTCGGCGAGGGTGCGGATCATCAGCGTCTTGGCGAGCCCCGGGACGCCCTCCAGCAGGCTGTGCCCGCCGGCGAGGAAGGTGACGAGCAGCTCCTCGATCGCCCGTTCCTGGCCGACGATCACCCGCGCGACCTCCCGGCGCAGCGATTCGAGCCGCGCGAGCAGGGCCGCGACGTCCGATTCGCCCAGGGTGGAGGAGGCCGCGGTCGTCATGCGATCACGCCCCGCCCGTCATGGCGTACATCACGATGTTGATGCCGAACTTGGTATTGTCCTCGGCGAGAAAGCGCTTGTTGCGAAAGTCGTAGTCCCACTCGCACCCGTAGTCCTTGTTGCTGTAGAGGATGGCGAGCCGTCCGTCGAGCACGACGCCCTTCAAATAGTCGTGCACGAGATCGTCGCCCCAGCCGTTGAGCTCGAGTGAAGTGGTCGGAGGTCCGTTGGGAAACGTGAAGAACGCCCGGTAGAGCTCGTGCGTTTTCGGCAGCTTGTGCAGGGCCTGCGGTCCGAAGAGCGCGGCGATTTGTGCTTCGAACGATTTGGCGAACAACCCGTCGATGTCGTGGTTGCAGTCGTCGACGAAGACGAACCCACCGTTCTGGACATAGCGCTGGAACACGCTGCGCTCCGGCCCGGTGAACTGCACCAGGCGATGGCCTGCCAGGTAGCAGAACGGCGCGTCGAACACGGCCGGGCTGGACAGCGGGACGACCCGCTCGCGCGTCGTGACGTCGACCGTCGTGTACTCGATCAGCGAGTTGAGCAGGTTCGCCGGCATGCGCTGATCGACGTCCCAGTCGCCCGACGTGTACTGCAGCCGGGTGAAGGTGAAGTCGGCGCGCCGGCGGCCGAAGGCGAGCGCCCGCGCGTCGGCCCAGGGAGCGAGCGGCGCCAACGCAATGGAAGTGGCGGTGCGGAGGAATTGGGCGCGGTTCAAGAGCGGTGTCAGGTATCGGGTGTCAGGTGTCAGGGAATCTAGAAGAAAGACCTGGCACCTGACACCGGAAACCCTACCCGCCTCATACGGCGTCCGAGAGGCTCGTGAAGTTGAAGTCGCGGATGCGCAGCACCGGCATCAGCGTCGTGATTCCGGCATCCGAGCCGGACACGCGCTGCTGCTTCCCGATCGCATCGAGATTGTTGAGCATGATGATCGGGCTCTCGTTGAACCGGAAATTCTTGATCGCGTACTTGATTTGCCCGTTCTCGATGTAGAACGTCCCGTCCCGCGTCAGCCCGGTGACGAGCACGGTCTGCGGATCGACCGAACGGATATACCAGGTCCGCGTCACCAGCACGCCCTTCGCCGTGTCGCGAATCAGCTCCTCGGTCGACGCGGTGCCGCCATCCATGATGAGGTTCGGCGGAAAGGGAGTCGCCTTGATGCCCTTTTTTTGGGCCCAGAACCGCGACACGTAGGTGCTCTGGACCGCGCCACCGGCGACCCAGTCGGTCTTTTCATAGGCCCGCCCGTCGCCCTGCCAGGGCGAGGTCGGTACGTCGGGGTGCGCGGGATCGGACCAGACGTGCACTCGCTCGTCGACCAGTTTCTCGCCCTTCTTGGTGCCGCCGCCTGCCTTGGCGAGGAAGCTGCGACCCTCGTCGGCCGCCCGGGTGTCGAGGTTGAAGATCAGGTTGGCGAGCAGATTGATCCCGGCCTCGGGCTCGAGGATCACCGTGTACTTTCCGGGTTCGATGGCGCGGGCGTTGCGGCTCGCGGCGGCCTTTTCGATCGCGATCTGGGAGGCGGCCGCCACGTCGAATTTCGAGAGATCGTTGCACTCCCGCGTGGCGTATCCCGAGCCGGTGCCGTCGTTGGTCCTGACGGTGATGGAGAAGTTGGCACCGGTCTGCCGGCTGTAGGCGAACAGGCCGGCGGTGTTCTGCATCGCCTGCCACTGCGAGCCGTCCTGCAGGAAGCCCGCGGCGGTGCAGTCCTTGGCCTTGGCTGGGGTGATGCTGTTGGCCGCCACTTGCGTGCGGTAATCCGGCGCGATGTTGGCAACGTTATCGAAGAACGCCTGGCTGTGAACGTACTGCTGCGGCCCGAGGGGATGCACCAGCTCCTCGTCCTCCGGCGCCAGGTGGGCCAGCTCCTCGGAACGGCGCACAGCGCGCTCGATCGCGGCGTCGTCGAATTCATTGAGCGTGACGGTGCCCGCGCGCTGGCCGAAGAACGACTGGATGACGAGCTGCATGTCCTGGGTCGCGCCGGCCGTGTTCACGGTGTTGCGGGCGAAGCGGATGTTGCCGCCCGCGTTCGCGTTGATGTTGACCTCGCAGGCCTCGGCCTTGGAGAAGTGCAGCGCCTTCTCCATGATGGCACGGGCATCCTGGGATGTGAGCGCGGCCATTAGATCTTCCTCGCCGTGTTGATGACGTTGACGCCGTTGAACCGGCTGGTGGCGGTGCCGTGCGACACGGCGCTGATCTGGCCGGGCTGGCCCTTGCCGTCGAAGAACGATCCGCCCAGCCGGTAGTCGCGCTGATCGCAGATCGCCACGCACGAATTCCAGAATTCCTGGGTGTTGGACTGATAGGCGACGTCGCGCAGCGGGCCCACGATCTTGCCGCCCTGGATCTCGAAGAACAGCTGCCCCGAGAACTGGAAGTTGTAGCGTTGCTGGTCGATCGAGTACGAGCTGTCGCCCACGATGTAGATCCCCTTGTCCACGGCCCCGATCATCTGCTCCGGGGTGAGCTGCTTCGTGCCCGGCTCGAGCGAGACGTTGGGCATGCGCTGGAACTGCACGTCGCTCCAGCTGTCGGCGTAGCAGCAGCCATGCGAGGCGGTTTGTCCGATGACGTGCACCTGGTCGCGGATCGCCTGATAGTTCACGAGGATCCCGTTTTTCACGAGGTCCCAGCGTTTGCACTTCACGCCTTCGTCGTCGTACCCGACGGTGCCGAGGGCGCCGGCCTGCGTCTTGTCGGCGAACAGCGTCACCTGCGGGCTGCCGTAGTTGAACGTGTGCGTGCGCCACTTGTCGAGCGTGGCGAAGCTCGTCCCGGCGTAGTTTGCCTCATAACCCAGCACGCGGTCGAGCTCGAGCGGGTGGCCGACCGATTCGTGCGTCGTGAGCCACAGGTTCGAGGGATCGAGCACCAGGTCGTATTTGCCGGCCTCGACGCTCTTCGCCGTGTGCTTCGCCTTCGCCTGGATCGCGGCGAGCTTGGCGTCCTCGACCATGTCGTAGGCATCGCGGTAGGTGGTCGTGCCGAGCCCCGCGGGTCCCGCGAACTTCTCGGCCGCGACGATGTCCATGTACTCGTAGCCCATCCCCCGCGGTGCGCTCAACGCGTTGCGCGTCTCGAACTTCCCGGTCTGGGTGTTGACCGAGGTCACCACGAACGTCGGCCAGATGCGGTGGATGTCCTGATCGATGTAGCTGCCGTCGGTGGAAGCGAAGTACTTCTGCTCGTTCACGAGGAAAAGCAGGGAATTGACGAAGTTGGCGCCGTTTTGCAGCGCCGCGTTGCTGGCGGCGAGCAGCACGTCGGCCTTCTCCGAGATCGGCACCTCGAACGCGTTCTTCTTGATCGGCGTCTTCCACGCCACCTCGCCGTGTCCCGGCTCGGCAGCGAGCTGCACCGGCTCCGTCTGCAGTTTGCTGTTCGCCTTGGCGATCGCCACGGCCTGACCAGCGGCGCGGGCAACGCCGTCCGGCGTGACATCATTGGTGGAGGCGAACCCCCACGTGCCGCTCGCGATCACGCGGATGCCACAGCCATACGACTCGGTATTGGTGACGTTCTGGACTTTGGTGTCGCGGGCCGAGATGAACTGGTTGAGGTAGCGGCCGATGCGGATGTCGGCGTAGGTGGCGCCCTTCTGCCGGGCGGCGTTGAGGGCGACATCGGCGAGGGCCTTCTTGTCTTGGGCGGGCACCGGCGTGAGCGACCCCCAGAACCCATCGACCCGGCGGCCCCAGACCGGCACCCACAGGGCGCCGATCGTCGCGCCACCGAGATTGATGAAGTCACGACGTTCCACGATTCACTCCTGGTGGTTGGCGACTGATCGAGCGGAAATGACGCGCGGTGTTGATATGCCGCGCTCACAACCCAGATGCAAGCAGCGCGGAAATGGTTGCGCTGTGGTGCGACGAACGACTCGTCACAGCGAGTCCCTTGCCGTGGATGCACTTGCGCCGAGGCAGCGCCGGGAACCCTGAAGCGTTTGTCACGATGATCGGACATTGCACCCCGATCTCTGACAGGATCCGTACGTGCTTGCTGGCAAGTCGCTGTGGCAGTTATATTTCCGAGTCTGACACCGAAACGCTCCAGCCAGGAAGGATGTGCGTTGTGAAGCCGGGAATTCATCCCAACTACCGCCGCGCGACCGTGCAGTGCGCCTGTGGCAACACGTTCGAGACGCGCTCTACGACGCCGGCCATTCACGTCGAAATCTGCGCCCGCTGCCACCCGTACTACACGGGCAAGCAGAAGCTCCTCGATACCGCCGGCCGCGTCGAGCGCTTCAACAGGAAGTACCGCACGGAGAAAGCCGCGAGCTGATCACGTGGAGGCCCGACTCCGCCAGGCGCT
>DATLVL010000047.1:0-2154 GCA_035577525.1 Gemmatimonadales bacterium
TTTTCACCGAGCGCGGCATCTACCGCCCCGGCGAGCCGGTCTACGCCAAGGCGATCATCAGGAGCGGCCTGCTCGGCAACCTCAGGGTGCCGCGCGACTCGCTGCGCTGGGTGTTCACCGACCGCGAGAACGCGACGGTGAAGGACACCACCGTGGCGCTGTCGGCGTTCGGCACGTCGGACCAGTCGTTCACGATTCCGCCGGGCGCGCCGCTGGGCGAATACGCGGTGCGCGTCGACCGGCGCCAGGGCGGCAAGTGGCACGGCGTCGCCAACACGCAGTACCGCGTCGCCGAGTACCGGCCGCCCGAGTTCCTGATCAACGTCACGACCGACAAGGCGACGCACTTCACCGGCGACTCGGTCCGCGCCACCGTCGAGGCGAGCTACCTCTTCGGCGCGCCGATGGCCCGCGCCGCCGTCACCTGGTACGCGCGGCAGCGCACCGCCAGCCCGTGGGAGTTCTCGATTCCCAATACCGACGGTTACGACATCGGGGAGACGGGTTGGTGGTGGGAGGAGGAGCAGGACTACAACTACAGCCAGGGCAACGTCATCGCCAACGCCACCGATACGCTGGACGCGACGGGACATCTCGTCCTCAAGGCCGCCGCCCCCATACCACCCAAGGGCAAGGCCGCGGTGATCTCCTTCGAGGCGACGGTCACCGACGTCAACCGTCAGACCGTCACGGCGTCGGGCTCCGTCATGATGCACGCCGCGAGCTTCTACATCGGCGCCAAGGCGGCGGGCTCGGAGTATTTCTGGACCGCGGGCAAACCGCGCGTCGTCAACCTCATCGCCGTCACCCCGCAGGGGACGCGCGTCCCCGGTGTGACGATTCAGGGCGCCCTGATCAGGCGCGAGTGGCACAACACCGCGCGGGTGCGGGGTGACGTCGAGGATAACGTAGGAGAGTGGGTGGCCGACACCGTCGACCATTGCAGCGTCACGACGGCCGCGACCGACGTCGCCTGCACGGTCACGCCGAAGGCGGGCGGCTCCTACACCGTCTACTTCCGCGCCACCGACGACAAGAACCGACCGGTGGCGACGAGCTTCTATCGCTGGGTCACAGGCTCGGACTGGGTGCCGTGGAGCGACGAATCGAAGTTCAAGATGGACGTCGTTCCCGACAGGACGAGCTATAACGTCGGCGACACGGCGACGGTGCTGTTCGCGTCGCCGTTCACCAACGCCGAAGCGTGGATCACCATCGAGCGCGAAGGCGTGATCGACGAGCGGCGCCTGCGCATCACGTCGGGCACGACGATCTTGAGGCTCCCGGTCACCGAGTCTTTCGTCCCCAACGTCTTCGTCTCGATCATCGTGGCCCGCGGGCGCAGCGCCCCCCCCAAGGCGCCCGACGATCCCGGCCGGCCTACGATCCGCGTCGGCTACGCGCAGCTGCGCGTCACGCCTGCAACGAAGCGGCTCAAGGTCGACGTGAAGGCATTGGCATCCGAGTACCGGCCCGGCGATAGCGCTCGCGTGGATTTGAGCGTGCGCGACGCGGCAGGAAAGGGTCGCAAAGCAGAGGTCACGTTGTGGGCGGTGGATGAGGGCGTGTTGTCGCTCACCGGATACCAGACCCCGGACCCCGTGTCGATGATTTACCGGCCCCGCGGCCTGGGGCTGCGGCTCGCCTCGAACCTGACGTCCGTCGCGGCGCAGGTGACCGAAGGAGAAAAGGGCCAGCGCGCTCCGGGTGGCGGCGGCGGGATGGACGTCGAGGGGATTCTGCGCTCACGCTTCCAGACGACGGCGTTCTTCCTCGGCTCGATCGTCACCGATTCGGGCGGTCACGCCGTAGCTGTCGCGAAGCTCCCCGACAACCTCACGACGTTCCGTCTGATGGCGTTAGCGGTGACGGCGGGTGACCGCTACGGCTCGGGCGACGCCAAGATGCTCGTCACGCGGCCGCTCCTGGCGCGGCCCGCCCTGCCCCGCTTCCTGCGCGAAGGCGACTCGCTGCTCGCCGGGGTTGTGGTCAACAGCCGGCTTCCCGGCACGCCCACAGCGACCGTCCAGGCACAGGTGCAAGGCGCCACGCTGCTCGGCGCGGCGACGAAGACCGCGGCGCTCGAGGCGGGCCGCGGCCGCGAGGTCCGTTTCACCTTCAAGGGATCCCCCGGCGACACGGCGGTGTTCCGCT
>DATLVL010000048.1:0-2492 GCA_035577525.1 Gemmatimonadales bacterium
GCCCATCGCCGATCGGCACGCGCACCCGGGCAAGCGGCCGCAGTGCCTCGGCCGAGGTCCGGAGAACGGAGCGCAGCGCCTGGACGTCCGGCTCCCGCCCCCCGCTCCCTCCAGCGCTCGTCAGCACGGCGTGCGGGAATCGCTCGCGCACCTGCGCCAGCAGCGCGCCCGGATCGCCGATCAGGTCCGCCTTGTTGAAGACGTGAATCACGCGTTTGCGGTCGGGCGAGCGACCGCCGTCGAGGGAGGCGTACAAACCCATCTCGTCGAGTACCGACTCCACCACGTCCACCTGCTCCTCCCAGGCGGGGTGCGCAGCGTCGATCACGTGCAGCAGCAGGTCGGCCGCGCGCGCTTCCTCGAGCGTGGCCCGGAACGACGCCACCAGATGGTGCGGCAGCTTCCGGATGAACCCGACCGTGTCGGTCATGCGGAAGCGGTAGCCGTCGCCGACGTCGACCTCGCGCGTCAGCGTGTCGAGCGTGGCGAACAACCGGTCCTCCACGAACACTTCGGTTCCGGAGAGCGCGCGCAAGAGGCTCGACTTGCCGGCGTTGGTGTAGCCGACGAGCGCCGCCGTCGGCTGCTCGCGGCGACCTTGCCGCTGGTTGGCGCGGTGCTCGGCGACGTCTTCGAGCCGGCGCCGCAGCACCGAGATCTTGCGGCGGATGGCGCGCCGGTCTGTCTCGAGCTGGGTTTCACCCGGCCCTCGCAGCCCGATGCCGCCGCGGATGCGCGAGAGATGGGTCCACATGCGGGTGAGGCGCGGCAGCAAGTACTCGAGCTGGGCGAGCTCCACTTGCATCCTTGCCTCGGCACTGCGCGCTCGCGTCGCGAAGATGTCGAGAATCACCTCTGAGCGGTCCATCACGCGGACGCCCGTGGCCTTCTCGAGGTTGACGCCTTGTGCCGGGGAGAGCGGCTCGTCGAACAGGATCAACGACGCTCCCGACTCGCGTAACAGGCCCTCGAGCTCCTCCACCTTGCCGGGACCGATGAAGAGGTTGGGCGTCGGGGCTTCGATGCGCTGCACCAGCTGGCCGATGACGTCGGCCCCGGCGGTGTCGGCCAGGCGCGCCAGCTCGGTCAGGTGTTCCTCGACGCGCAGCGAGTCCGGAGATCCTTTGCGGGGCGCGCCGATCAGATAGGCCCGTTCAATCGGCGGCTGAATGTCGATCAGCTGTCGGATGGCCGGTCTCCCCGCCTACTGGATCAGCCGGCGCAACGGAACGTCTCCGCTGCCGTGGATCTGGACGCGACGGTCGCCCAACGGTGTTCCGAGATACGCCGTCCCCGTCAAGCCGAAGCGGATCGCCTGGCGCGACAGCAGGGCACGCGCCCCGGCTCCGACCCCCGCCCATTCGAACCGCACCGGAACGGTGACCAGCGTGTGCTGCTGGGACGGCAGATCCAGCGGCGTGTCGAGCAACGCGTCGCCGAAATGCGTGTCCTCGAGGTCTACCCCCAGCTCCAGCCGCGTGGAGCGCAGCCGGTAGTCGTTGGGATTGTAGACATCGAGCGCGAGGTTGAGCGTGCCGCCGGACAATCCGATGCCGGTGATCTGGATCTCCTGCAGCTGAACCTCTGGCTCGGAAAAATGCAGCGCATTGCTGAGCGTCTTGCACCCCGCAACCGTGGCGGCGACGCACACGCCGGCGATCCAGCGCCTCATCGACCTTCCCCGGGCCCTGCGGCGTCGCGTTTCAGACGTTGCCACCACTCGATACGCTCCTTGACGGTCTTCTCATACCCGCTGTCGGTCGGGTCGTACCAGCGCGCACCGCGCAACGCCTCCGGAAGGTACTCCTGCGCGGCGTACGCGTCCGTATAGTCATGGGCATAGCGGTATCCGTCACCATAGCCCAGCTCCTTCATCAGCCCGGTCGGCGCGTTGCGGATGTGCAGCGGCACCGCCTCCGCGGGGTGTTCGTTGGCCGCCGCCGTGGCCTCGCCGAAGGCGCGATACATCCGGTTCGACTTGGGAGCGGTCGCGAGGTAGACGGTGGCCTGGGCCAGCGCCAACTCCCCCTCCGGCGAACCCAGAAAATGGTACGCGTCCTTCGCGGCCAGCGTCACACCCAGCGCCCGCGGATCGGCGAGACCGACGTCTTCGCTCGCGATGCGCACGAGGCGGCGGGCGATATACAACGGGTCCTCGCCCCCCACCAGCATGCGCGCCAGCCAATAGAGCGACCCTTCGACGTCGCTGCCGCGCACCGCCTTGTGCAGAGCCGAGATGAGATTGTAGTGCTCCTCGCCGCCCTTGTCGTAGCGGGCAAAACGCTTTTGTAAGGCGTCGGCGATCAAGGCGGCGGACAGACGGTCGTGCGGTCGGGCGGCCTCGGATCCGGACCTTCGGCCTCCGATGACAAACTCCACAGCCGCCTCGAGCGCCTGCAACACCCGGCGGGCGTCGCCGTCCGCTTCGCGGACGAGCAGGGCCAGCGCGTCGTCGTCGATCGTGATCCCAAGCCGGCCCAACCCCCGGTCGC
>DATLVL010000049.1:0-2314 GCA_035577525.1 Gemmatimonadales bacterium
GAGGCGATCAGCTTCTCGGGCCAGCTCGTGACCACGGCCGACGTCGTGGACACCGTCGACGCGGCGATCCACGTGAACGGCCAGCCGTATGCGTCGGTCCGGGGCAACAGCCTGGACGTGAAGTTCTACGACGCCAACGGAGTTGAAATTGTCGACACCACCCAGAAGCACGACATCCTGGTGGCGCTCCAGGGAATCCAGTTCGCGGTCGTAGTGGTGATCAGCTTCAGTGCGGCACTGCTCGCGCCGATCGTGAATCTGCTGAACAGTTAGCGCCGGCCGGTTCTCAATCCCGAACGCCCCCGCCCTTACCCGGCGGGGGCGTGTCGTTTGGCGCATTGCCCGGTGTCGCCCGAAGCGTTAGTAGTAGTTCATGCGCCCCCGCCGGATGCGCAGGCGATTCGTGGCCGCCGCCATCGTGACGGTGGCTGTGAGCGCTCTGTCGTGCAGCGACAGTACGGCCCCGGCGACGCCGGTCACGCTGCCGCCGTTCGGCAGCGCGGAAGCCGCAGCGGTGGACAGTCTCTGGGCCTCGGCGTTGTTCGGCTCGGTGACCGCCAGCCAGGTATTCCAGGGGTTCCGGACCATTCAGGGGACCTCGCTGTTCGCCGACTCCGAGCTGGGGGCGACCTTTACGTACGACTGCACGGCCAGCCGCTACGTCCACGACACCACGCTCGGCGGCGCTCCTCTCTCCGGCGTCCGGCTCGAGACGTATTGGTCGACCTACAGGTATGCTCCCTCCTGCCCGCTCTTCCCTCTGGCGCATCTCGACCTCGCCGACCAGAGCGACACGGCTCCGGCGCTCGAGCTCGTGCTTCGGGACCTGATCCCGGGGATCGAGCACATGCGCGTCATGGTGCGGGCGCCGCGAAGCGGGACGGCGGGACCGTTCACGGTCAGCGGCATGATCTCGGACGGAGTGCGCCACTACACGATCACCGGATCTCTGGACCGCGGCGTATGGGTGAATCACCACAGCTCTGTCACGCTCACACGGATGGAAACCGGTGCCGTGTTGCGGACGACTATGGATGTCCACGACAGCCTGGTGGCGGGTGCACGCGTAGGGCTAGCACAAGACGTCGACCTCACGGTGACCCGTGAGGGGCAGGAGGTCCGTGTCAGCGGCGCGTACTTTCGGTGTGACAGCTGCTCGTCTTGGGATCGGTCGCTGCGCGTCCTGGTGGATGGGCGCAGCTTCGGCACGATCGCGGCGCGGCTCGACAGTTACACATTCACAGGACCCGGGGGCCGCAGTATGACCCCGAGCGAGGAGGAGGCCGTGACCTGGTTGCAGGGCGCACCCTTCAATGCCGATGCCGTCGCGAGCACCGCTACCGATATGTTGACAGAACTGCTACCGCCGGGGGCCCCGTGACCTCACGCCGCCGTTTCCTCGACTCGCTCTTCGGAGCCGCCGCCACCGTTCCCGCGCTGAAGAACGACTGGCTGCAGCACATCACGCGGACGGTCGGCGCCGTCGCCACCCGGCCGGCCGCCGAGCTGGCCGACGACGAAGACTTCTGGCGCGAGATCCAGAACGCCTTCACGCTCGACCGCACGCTCATCAACCTCAACAACGGCGGCGTCTCCCCGTCGCCCCGCGTGGTGCAGGACGCGATGGCGCGCTACCTCGCCATCTCGAATACCGCGCCGGTCATCACGATGTGGGCGTGGCTCGAGCCGGAGATCGAGAGCGTGCGGCGGCGCCTGGCGGCCGACTTCGGCTGCGACGTCGAGGAGATGGCGATCACGCGCGGTGCGTCCGAGGCGCTCGAGAACGTGCAGCTAGGGCTCCCGCTGCAGAAGGGCGACGAGGTGCTGACCACGTCGCAGGATTACCCACGCATGATCACGACGTGGAAGCAGCGTGAGCGGCGCGACGGCATCGTGCTGAAGCAGATCACCTTCCCCGTGCCGCCGCCGACGCAGGACGACCTGGCGCGGCGCTTCGAGGCGGCGATCACGCCGCGGACCAAGGTGCTGCACGTCTGTCACATCACGAACCTCACGGGGCAGATCTTCCCCATCAAGACGATCGTGCAGCTGGCACGCGCCCGCGGCATCGAAACGATCGTGGACGGCGCGCACGCCTACGCCCACTTCCCGTTTACGCGCGACGAGCTGGACTGCGACTACTACGGGACGAGCCTGCACAAGTGGCTCCTGGCGCCGATCGGGACGGGCTTCCTGTACGTGCGCAAGGACAAGCAGAAGAAAATCTGGCCGCTGATGCCCGCCCCGGAGGCCATGGACGACGACGTGCGTAAGTATGAGGAGATCGGGACGCACCCGGCGGCGAACCACAACG
>DATLVL010000050.1:0-4667 GCA_035577525.1 Gemmatimonadales bacterium
GATCGAGGAGCAAAACGGCGAGCGCCTGTTCGAGCAACCCGAAGTCGGGCTCCTGCGTGGTCCCGACGGCCGCGGCTTGCGCATCGTGTGGCAGGAGGCACCCGCGGTCGCCGACCTCCCGGGCGGCGCGCAGACCGCCACGGTGCGGCTCTCGGCGGTAGCCGCGGCGCGTCTCGAGCAGAGCCTGGGCAACTTCTTCATGGCCGTCGTCATCATCCTGCTGCGCCGTGTCGGGTGGTACCATCTGCACGCGGCGACGGCGATCGATCCCACATCCCGCGGCTGGCTGTTCGCGGGCAACGCGCACTGCGGCAAGTCGACCACGGCGGCTTTGTTGGCGGCGAATGGCTGGCAGGTGGGAACCGACGACGCGGCGTTCCTCGAGGCGCGCGATGCACGGGTCATCGTACACACCTGTCGCGCCCCCATCGCCCTGCGTCACGGGGGTCGAGCGCTACTCGCCCGGGCCGGCGGCATCGACCTCCCCGAGCGCGGCAAAGTCGCATACTGGCCCGAAGATCTCGGGGGCGTCTGGACCCCGCTGGTCTCCCCGGAGATCGTTATCTTCACCTCCGTCGGAGACGCGCAGACGACCGGCGAGCGAATCCCCGCGGCGGCGGCACTCGGTGAGCTGGTCCGCTGGTCCGCCTGGGTGATGCTCGAACCGGACCTGGCGCAGGACCACTTGAATGCACTGACGCGGCTGACCGTGCAGGCGCGTTGCTACCGCGTAACTCTGGGACGCGACCTGTTCGCCCGTCCGAACCGATTGACCGAGCTCGTCACATGACCGACCGCTACAAGCGGCATCCCGATCTTCGCCTGGCCGACGTGGAAGGGGACGGTGTCGTGCTGCACCTCGGCACGCGACGCTACTTCTCCGTCAGCGAGAGCGGGCTCGCTCTGTTGCAGGCCCTCGAGACCCCACGCACCATCCCCGAGCTCGTCGAGGTGCTGCTCGAGCGCTATGAAGTCACGCCGGAGCAGGCGGAGGCCAGCGTGCTCCAGTTCCTGGACACCTGCCGCACCGCCGAGCTGCTCATCGAAGAAGGAACTCGGTGACGGCTGGTCTCCCCCTGGGGTGGCGACTGCGAGCTGCGGCGCTGGTTCTGTTGATCCCACCCCTGGTATACATCGTTTCGTTTGCCCGCCTCGCGACCTGGCTCGCGGGACGCGCGCAACCGCAGCCTGACCCGGCGCTCGACGACTCGGCCCTGGCGCGCTGGGTCGACCGCCTGTTGCGCAACCTCCCCGGTCCCTGGCATCGCACCTGTCTCAAGCGCTCCGCGGTGCTGTATCACCTGCTGCGCCGCGCCGGTCGTCCGGTCGAGCTGTACATCGGCGTCAACCGCAACAGTCAACCGGCGAAGGGCGATATCGCGGCCCACGCCTGGCTGATGCGCGCCGGTGAGCCCTATCTCGAGGCGCACCCCGAACATGCCTTGAGTCACGTCGTCATCGCTCGCTTCCCAGAAATGCCTGCCGCGGCTGTCACGCAGTGAACTCGGCTGACTTGCTGCTTGCGACCCTCCGTTTGGGGGGCGCTCCGTCACCAGATCAGCTCAGGGAGGCGTGGCCTGGCGCAGACCTGCACGGCCTGCGACGCCTGGTGGAGTTCGAGGGGTGCGCGCTCTGGACCTACCGGCGGCTGCGCCAGCTCGACGTCCTCGCGGCACTCGACGCAGACTTCACGGCGTGGTTGAGTGACCAGGGTCGCGACGCCGCCGCCAGGAATCTTCTCGTCGACGCCGAGGCCGAGGCCGTGGCGCGCACGCTCGATCGTCTGGGTTTCCCGGGCGTCTTCATGAAAGGCACAGCACGCCGGCTGGTGGCCGATCGCTATCCGCTGGCCGACGCGCGCCGCACCAGCGACGTGGACGTGCTCGTTCCCCAGCACCGCGCCTGGGATCTGTGGTATGAGCTCCGCCGCCAGGGATACGAGCGCACCAAGCTCACCAAGCCCCCTCGTCCTGAGCACCATCACCTGCCGGCGCTGATGAACGACCGGCGCGTCGGCGTCGAGATCCACACGACCCATGCCCGCGGCATCGATCCCGGCGTGTCGTGGCTACGGCACTTCACCAACGGCGCCACCGTGATGCGGAGCGGTGTGACGTTTCGCGTCCCGTCCGCCACCGAGCTCGTGTGGACCGCGACGGCGCACGCGCTGCTGATTCCCGATCTTGCGTTCTTTCTGGTCCGGCTGCTCGACACCGCGCTGGTATGGGCCAGCGGCGCGGCCATCGACTGGGACGAAGTGGCGCGGCGGCTGGACGCGAAGGAAATCGTGGATGGTGGGGCGGCGGCGGCGTGGCTGGGAGCCGCCTGCGTGCTCGCCGGGCAGGAGCTGCCGGCTGCGCTCGTGGGGCGGGTGACTTCATACGATCTGTCGCGGGAGCTGCGGCTGCGATTCGCGGTGCTGCGGCGGGTGGCTGTTCCCGCCGGATGGCGCAAGGCCCTGGCGTGGTGGTCGAGTGAGGTGGCCCGCCGCTAGGGGTGGTTGCCGCCGTTCTGCCCCAGCCGCCAGGTGTGGGAGAGCCGCACCAGCCCGATCCCTTCCGATTCCGGCAACGTGACGCGAAACCGCGCGGCGCGTTTCCACACCACCGTCGGTGTCACCTGCAGGCGATGGTCGTACACGAGGACGTGCATCGCGTACGCGCCGCGGGCCAGCGCCAGCGGCTGGTAGGCCAGCTCGAGCGTCAACCGCTCGCCCGCGCGGGCGCTCAGCTCGATGCCCTGGCGGTTGCAGCGTGTGCCGTGCAGCACGTGCCACTCCCGGGCGATCTGCACCCCGACCGAAACGCCGCTGATATCGCGGCGCGCCACGAGATGCAACCGGGCGACGAGCCCGCCTTCAGGCGTGAACAGCGGTTCAGCACCGCCGCTGCCGCCCTCGAGCTCCACCGATTCGATGTCGAGCGGGGAACGGCCTGGCTCGCCCTCACGTTCCTCGGGGTCGTCCGCTTCTTCCGCTTCGATGATGCGCTCGTACGCCGCAAACGCTTCATCGGGCCGGCCCAGCGCCACGACGCGGCCGTGATCGAGCAGCAGCGCCGTGTCGCACAGCTGCTCCACGAGGTAGCGCTCGTGGGACACGAGCACCATCGTCGTCCCGGCCGCCTTGAAGGCCAGCATGCGTCCCAGACAACGGTCGCGGAACGCCGTGTCACCCACGGCAAAGGCCTCGTCGATCAGCAGCACTTCGGGCTCCAGGTGCGCGGCGATCGCAAAGCCCAGCCGCAGCGCCATCCCGGACGAGTAGAACTTCACCGGCACATCGACGAACCGCTGCAGCTCGGCGAACCCGAAAATCGCGTCTAGTTTGGCGCGCAGCTCCCGCCGCGACAGCCCGAGTAGCGCGCCTTCGAGAAACACGTTCTCGCGTCCCGTGAGATCGCCGTGGAACGACCCGCCCAGGAAACTGAGCAGTGAGAGCCGGCCGTTCACGCGCACCGATCCGCGCGTGGCTTTCATCATGCCGGCAATGACCTTGAGCATCGTGGACTTGCCGGAGCCGTTGGCGCCGACCAGCGCAAAGGTCGAGCTGGGCTCGACGGTAAACGACACGTCCTCGAGCGCCCACATCGACTTGGGGCGCGGTGGCGGCGCACCGCGGCGTCGCGGCATCAAGTTGGAGAGCACCTCCTTGAGGCTGCGGCTGCGCAAGCGGTAGCGCTTCCACACGCCCGAGACGGCGATGCCCACGAGTTACACGGACTCCGCGAAATAGGGCTCGGTCATCCGGAACACCCAGACGCCCAGCAGCAACAGGGTGATGCCGACGGCCAGCGGATACCACAACACCGAGAAATCGAGTGCCCCGGTGCCGAGCAGCGCCGCGCGCGACAGATCGAACACGCCGACCAGGGGGTTGAGATCGTACAGCGTCTTGAACTGGGCCGGCACGACCGACTTGGCGTACGCCACCGGTGTGAGCAGGAGCCACACGCGCACGCCCACATCTACCAGCTGGCTGACATCGCGGTAGAACACGTTCAACGCCGAAGCGATCAGGACGATGCCCGTCACGAGGATCCCGAGGATGATGAAGACGGGAATCAGCAGCCAGACGCCGGGGCTCGGCGTCACGTGTTGCACGATCATGAGCAGGGCAAGCATGGTCGCCGCCAGCAGCGAGTCGATCAGCGCGCCCACGATGGCCGCCAGCGGCAGCGTCGCCTTCGGAAACGGCGCGTGGGCGACTAACCCGCCTTCGCTCTGCACTGCGCGTGACCCGCGCGAGATCGCGCCCGAGACGAAGCTCCACAACACGACGCCGGAGAACGCGAACAGCGGATAGGGCACGCCGTCGGACGGTGCATGGAGGAACGCGCCGAACACCAGGATGTACGCCCCGAGCTCCACCAGCGGGCGTCCGAATACCCACAGCGCGCCGAAAAAGGTCTGCTTGTACCGGGACTTCAGGTCTCGGAGAATCAGCTGGTAGAGGAGATCGCGGGATCGCGACAGGCTCGACACGGCTGCAAAGCTAATCGGCTTGACGCCTCCCGGACACGGGCGTTGCAACTCTTTGTGGCGTGACTGCGTCATACGAGTTGACCACGCCGTTGCTCGTGGCCTGTCACATTGAGGAGGCGGTATTATGCGGATTCTTGCGATTGCGCTGGTGGCTGCCGGGAGTCTGGGCGTGATGGCGCTCGGTG
>DATLVL010000051.1:0-3803 GCA_035577525.1 Gemmatimonadales bacterium
TATCCCACCAAGCAGGGCGCGCTGCTGCCCGCGCTGTGGATGGTGCAGGAAGCGCGCGGCTGGATCTCCGATCGCAACATGACCGAGGTGGCGGAGGTGCTCGAGATCACGCCCGCCTACGTGAAGGGCGTCGTCACCTTCTACACCATGTACCACCAGCACCCGGTGGGAAAGAATTTCGTGCAGGTCTGCACCACCTCGCCCTGCAACATCTGCGGCGCGGAAGATGTGGTGAAGGCGCTGCTCGAGCACACCGGCGCGAAAGACCTCGGCGCCACGAGCCCCGACGGCAAGTGGACCATCATCGAGGTCGAGTGCCTGGGCGCGTGCGGCTTCGCCACGCCGATCCTCGTCAACGACGACTTCATCGAGAACGTGACGCCGGAAAAAGTGGCGGACATCGTCAAGAGGTACAGATGAGGGCGGTCGGTCGGTACCTAAAGGACTTCGCAGGCGGTCAGGCGGTCGATGGGATGACGGTGGCGTCCGCCCGTCCGCCCGTCCGCCTGTCCGCCGGGGCGGGGGAGGGCTGATGGGCTACCCCCACAAGCCGCATCCCAAGGAGTCCGTCCTCCTCTCGCAGTACTTCGGAGATGCGGACGCGCGCACCTACAAGGGATGGGTCAAACGCGGCGGCTACGAGTCGCTCAAGAAGGCGCTCGCGATGGATCCGGCCGCGGTGACCGACGAGGTGAAGAACTCGGGGCTGCGCGGCCGGGGCGGCGCAGGCTTTCCGACCGGGCTCAAGTGGACCTTCATGCCCAAGGAAAAGAAGGGGCCGCACTACCTCTGCGTGAACGCGGACGAGTCGGAGCCGGGCACCTTCAAGGACCGCGAGATCATGCGCTGGACGCCGCACGCCCTGCTCGAAGGGACGGCGATCGCGGCGCACGCGATCCGCGCCGAAATCGCCTACATCTATGTGCGCGGCGAATTCACGGAGCCACTGGCGATCCTCGAGCAGGCGCTGGTCGAGGCGAACGCCGCCAAGGTGTTCGGCAAGATCAAGATCTTCCTGCATCGCGGCGCCGGCGCCTACATCTGCGGTGAAGAGACGGCGCTGATGAATTCGATCGAGGGCAAGCGCGGCAATCCGCGCATCAAGCCGCCGTTCCCCGCGGCCGCCGGCGTCTTCGGCCTGCCGACCACGATCAACAACGTCGAGACGCTCGTCGCGGTGCCGCACATCCTCAAGCACGGCGCCGACTGGTACAAGAAGATGAGCCTCTCGAACCCGAAGAGCACGGGGACGAAACTCTTCTCCGTGTGCGGCCATATCGCCAAGCCCGGCAACTACGAGGTGACGCTCGGCTTCCCCCTCAAAGACCTGTTGTACGAGCTGGCGGGTGGCATGCGGCCGGGCCGGACGCTCAAGGCGTGCATTCCCGGCGGGTCATCGGTGCCGATGTTGAATCGGGAAGAGACGGAGAGCTGCCTCCTCGATTACGAAGGCTGCGTCGAGAAGGGCACGATGATGGGCTCGGGCGGCGTGATCGTGTTCGACGACACGGCGGACATGGTCTACCAGACGATGCGGCTCACGCGGTTCTACGCCCACGAGTCCTGCGCGCAATGCACGCAGTGCCGCGAGGGCACGGCCTGGACGACGAAGATCCTGGAGCGGATCCTCGCGGGCCAGGGCAAGACGAGCGACCTGGACCTGCTGCTCGAGCTGTCGGAGAACATGACGGGAAAGACGATCTGCGTGTTGTCGGACAGCTGCGCGGCACCGGTCGTCAGCGCGATCAAGCGGTTCCGCGGCGAGTTCGAGGATTACATCGCCGGGCGGCGCAAACCGGTCCTGGCAGCGTGAAACAGCAATCGACGATCGCCGGTGTTTACCGTGCGCTGGGGAATGGCTGATGGCTGACGGCTTGGTTTCGCTCACAATCGACGGCACGCCCGTCCAGGTACCGCCGGGGACCCTGCTGATCGAGGCTGCCAAGCAGGCGGGCGTCCTGGTGCCGCACTACTGCTACCACCCGGGGCTGCCCGTCGCCGGCGTGTGTCGCATGTGTCTGGTGCACGTCGAGAAGCAGCCCAAGCTCGCGATCGCCTGCGCCACGCAGGTCGCTGAGGGGATGGTGGTGAACACGACGGCCGCCGAGGCGAAGGCGGCGCGCCAGGGGGTGCTCGAGTTCCTCCTCATCAACCACCCGCTCGACTGCCCGATCTGCGACCAGGCTGGGGAATGCGAGCTGCAGGACTTCGTCTTCCAGGAAGGGCGCGCCGCGACGCGCTACACCGAGTATGCCAAGCGCTTCAACCCGGTCGAGGACTTCGGGCCCGACGTGCTGTACGTCCCCAACCGCTGCATCCTGTGCACGCGCTGCGTGCGGTTCATGGAGGACGTGGCGCAAGAGCCGGTGTTGAACGTGTCGGAGCGCGGTGACCGCGCCTTCATCGGGATCCATCCCGAGGCGCGGCTCGATCACCCGTGGGCCGGGAACGTGGTCGATCTCTGCCCGGTGGGGTCGCTGCTCAGCAAAGACTTCCTGCACAAGGCGCGCGCCTGGGAGCTCGACAAGGCAGCGTCGGTGTGCACCGGCTGCTCGCAGGGATGCAACGTCACGCTCGATCTGCGTGACAGCACCGTGGTGCGCGTGCGGCCGCGGCCCAACCTCGAGGTGAACCGCTACTTCATCTGCGACCACGGGCGCGCCAACTACCGCTGGATGAATCGCGGCGACCGCATCGAGGCGCCCTTCGTGCGTGAGGGGGGCGAGCTGGTCGCCACCGACTGGGATACGGCCCTCGAGCGCGTGCGCGGACTGGTGCGCGGGGCGAGCGGCAAGGCGGTGACCATCGCCTCGCCGCTCGCGTCGACCGAGGCGCTCTACCTCGCCCGGCGATTGCTGTCCCGGTTCGACTGGACCGGGGCGTTCCAGGTGGTCCAGGGCGAAGAAGCTCCGCTTGCCGGCGTGCCGAATCTCGCGCTGCGCGCCGACCGGGCCCCGAACGGCACGGGCGCGGAGCTGCTGGGCTACTCGAAGGACGTTGCCAAGGCCGTCGCGGGAGCCGCCCACGCGGCGCTCGTTCTCATCCTCGGTGAAGCCGATGTCCCGGTGGAAACGAAGGGTGTCGTCGTCTACGCCGGCACGGTGCTTCCCGATCACGCGCGCGGCGCCGACGTCGTGCTGCCGATCGCCAATGTCGCCGAGGAGGATGGTACGTACGTCAACCGCGACGGGCGCGTGCAGCGCTACCTCCAGGCGAAGCCCGCGCCGGGGATGGCGCGCCCCGCCTGGTGGGTGTTGAGCGAGCTCGTCGCCGAGCACGAAGGTGTCGAGCGGGCGATCGCGGCCGAGGATGTGTTCGACATGCTCGCCGGCGCCGAGCCGTTCGCCGGTCTCAGCTATGCGAAGCTCGGCCTCACGGGCGCCCGCGTGCACAACGGGGCGGGGGTGCCGGCATGACCTTCTTCCTCATCACGTCCATCATCAAGCTGCTCGTCGTCTTCACGCTGATCATGGTGGGAGTGGCGCTGCTCACCTGGCTGGAGCGCCGCGTCTGCGCCTTGATGCAGGACCGCCTGGGACCGAACCGGGTCGGACCGTTGGGGCTGCTGCAGCCCGCCGCCGACGGACTGAAGAACATCATCAAGGAAGAAACGTATCCGGCGACCGCGGACTTCTGGACGTTCATTCTCGCTCCGGCGGTGTCGTTCACCCCGGCCCTGCTCACGTTCGCCGTGATCCCGTTCGGCGCACCGCTGCACACCAAATGGGGCGATGTGCCGCTCGTGGTGGCCGATCTCCCGGTCGGGTTCCTCTACATCCTCGCCATCTCCTCGCTCGGTGTGT
>DATLVL010000052.1:0-7167 GCA_035577525.1 Gemmatimonadales bacterium
CGAGAGAGCGAGTATTCGCCGACGTTGATGCCGAAGTCGGGAGGCATCTCGGTGGTGCGGGTCGAGCTGGACTCGACGCAGCGTTTATGGCGACTCGATCCCGACGGCGGGCACCCTGCCCTGTTGTTCGAGAAGATCAAGCCGGTCGGCTATCACGCCTGGGCGGGCGACAGCGCGCTCGCCCTCTTCGTCCTCGGCACCCCCAATGCCCTCGTGCTCGCGAGGCTCGGCTCGGAGCACGCCGACACCGTGGCACGGAACATCGGACGGGCCATGCAGCCGATCCCCGGGCGCCGGGCAGTGAGCTTTGTCCAGATCGTGGACTCGACGCGGTCGTGGTTGATGGAGCTCGACGCCGACAGCGCCACGGTGCGGCGGCTGATCCTGCTCCCGCGCGGCGCAGAGTTCCACCTGTGGACCGCCGGTGGGCTCGTGTTGGCCAGTGACGGAGCGTCGCTGTATCAGTGGGATTCGCGCGGCGCGGCGTCGTGGGAACGCGTGGCCGACCTGAGCGCCCTCGGGCTGAAGGGCGTCACGCGGCTCGCCGTGAGCCCCGCGGGCGACCGGCTGGCGCTGGTCGCCCGCGATCCGGCTCCATAGGGGCTATTTCGCCGGCGTCAGCACGATGTTCCGGAACTCCACCGGGCCTTCCGAGCCCTGCAGCATCAGCGGCCCAGGTGTCCCTTCTTTGCTGTCGAGCGCTCCACCGGTAGGACCAGCGATCTCCCGATTGCAGATCACCGTCTTCCCGTTCGCCACGACGGTCACCATCCGCCCCACAAACGTGATGTCGTAGAACTGCCAGGCATTGGGCGGGCGCGCCGTGATCTCCGTCGGTGCCAGCAATCCGTAGACGCCGCTGAAGCGATCGTCCGCCGGGTCGAGGCCATAGTCGTCCTGGATCTGCACCTCGTAGCGCCCACGGAGGTAGACGCCGCTGTTGCTCCCCTTCGGGTAGCGGAATTCGATATGCAGCTTGAAGTCTCCGAACATGCGCTCCGTCATCACGTCCATCCCGCGGCGCTGGTTCTGCAGGATGCCGTTCTTCACGGACCATTGATTCGTGTCGTTCGCCCCGCCCCCGACCGCCTTCCAGCCGCCAAAATCATTGAGGTGCAACAGCCGGATCGGCGCACCCCACACTGGCGCCTTCTCGCGATGCAGCGACGGTGCGCGGTCGGCGCTCCAGTCGTAGCTCTTCCCGTCGGGGAAGGTCATGCTCCCCACCAGCCGCTCGCCATCGAGGTGCCCCCGCACCGCGAGCTCCCCATCCCCGGGCTCCCATTGTCCCGGAATAGAGAACCGCAACGAGTCGCCGTCCGCGTCGATCCGCCCGATCGGACGCGCGCTGCCACTGACGCCAGTCATCCGCCCCACGAGTGCCGTGCGCCCCGATGACCAGATCTCGAGCCACGACATGCGCTCGCCGCCTGGGGTCTGAATCGTGATGTCCCACCGGCCCTGCAGCTTGGGCGACGGCGGAGCAGCGCGGCCGCCCGTAGACGCCGCGGCAACGGTGAGCGTGAGCAGGTAAGCCGGGAGTCGCATGGTCTATGCTCCGGTGAATGGTTGGCCCGATCGATGATCGTTCAGGATGCCCGCAGCTCGGGGACGCGCCACGCGGCAAACACGATCGCCGCCGCGCACACGAGCCCCCCGACTCCCACCGCCCACGGCGCGCCGAATCGCTCCGCGAATGCCCCTGCCTGAAAGGCGCCGAGCGGTGACAGCCCTACGAACACAAATGAATAGAACCCCATCAGCCGTCCCCGCAAATGATCGGGGACGATCGTCTGGATCATCGTATTGGTGAGCGCGTTGTTCACGATCATCGCACACCCGGTGAGTGCCAGGAGACCGAGCGACAGGGCGAACGAGCGCGACAACGCAAACAGCACTATCAGGACCCCGAATGCCGACCCTCCCGTCACCATCCACCCGCCGCGGCTCACGAGGCGCCGGCTGTTGATCGCGATCGCCAGCGCGCCGAGCATCGCGCCCGCCCCCACCGCCGCGGTCAGGGCGCCATAGCCCCCCGCTTGCACGTGCAGCACGTCGCGGGCGAATACCGGCATCATCACGAGAAACGGGAACCCGAAGATGCTGAACACGGAGGTGAGCAGGACCAGCGTGTTGACGCGCCGCTCACTCCTCAGGAAGCCGATGATTTCGCGAAACCCGCCCCACGCCGAGACGCCGGCCGGCTTGGCGACGAACGGCGGCAGCCGCATGGCGAGCAAGCCCCCGATCACCGCGATGTAGCTCAGCCCGTTCAGCAGAAAACACACGCCCACGCCGACGATGCCGATCAGCGCCCCAGCGATCGCCGGGCCCACCACCCGGGCCGCGTTGAACATCGAGGAGTTGAGCGCGATGGCGTTCATCAGATCGTCCTTCCCCACGATCTCCACGATGAACGCCTGTCGCGTCGGGATGTCGAACGCATTCACGATGCCGAGCAGCGTGGCCAGCACCATGACGTGCCCCACCGTCACCCGGTGCCTGAGCACGAGCGCCGCCAACGCGAACGCCAGCAGCATCGAGAGCGTTTGGGTGATGACGACGGTGCGCCGCTTGTCGGTGCGATCGGCGATGATCCCGGCGTACAACGTGAACGCCAGCACCCCGAATGACCCCAGCGCCGACACCAGACCGACGTAGAACGGAGAGTTGGTGAGCGTCAGGACCAGCCATCCCTGCGCCACCGACTGCATCCAGGTGCCGATGAGCGAGATGCCCTGACCGAAGAAAAAGAGACGGAAGTTGCGATGGGCGAGAGCGCCCAACCCGATGTGCCGCGTCGCTTCCGTCACGGCACGGAAACTAGCATCCATTGCGGCGGCGCCGCAGCGCCGCGAGATTGCGGGAGATGCGCTCGACGACCTACGCGAAGTACCTCCCCGAGCTGGCCGACACCGTCAATCTCCAGGGTCTGCTCGATCAGCTCGCCGACTTCCTGCTGCAGTCGGGGTTCGCCGGCGGCCCCTACTCGCACCCGTTCTGGGGCGAGTTCGGCGGCGACGATCCCGACCGCTCATTGGACGCCTTGCGCCAGGCGATCCTCCAGGCGCTGATGGATTCGGGTCAGCTCACCCCCGATATGCTCAAACTCTTGCGCGGCGAGTCTACCGGTGACGCGGCGCAGGACGCCGACCTCGAGCGCCAGCTCGGCGAGCTGCTCGACAAGATCGTGCAGCGCCTGATCGACGAGGGGTACCTGAACGTCGGCGAAGCGCCCAAAATGCCCTCGGGGCAGCAGCCGCTCTTCGGCCCGGGAGGAATGGCGCGCGAGGCGGCGCAGCAGGTGCAGTTCTCGCTCACCGAGAAGGGCATCGACTTCCTCGGCTACAAGACCCTGAAGCACCTGCTCGGCAGTATCGGGAAGTCGAGCTTCGGGGCGCACGATACCGAGCATCTCGCCACCGGCATCGAAGCCGAGGCGGCGAGCAAGCCGTACGAGTTCGGCGACACCTTGAACCTCGACGTGAACGCCACCCTCGCCTCGGCGATCGAGCGCGAGGGCCTCGGCGTGCCGATCAACCTGGAGTACGAGGATTTGCGAGTGCACCAGGCGGAGTACCGTTCGTCCTCGGCGACGGTGCTGATGCTCGACTGCTCGCACTCGATGATTCTGTACGGCGAGGATCGGTTCACGCCCGCGAAGAAAGTGGCCCTCGCCCTCACGCACCTGATCCGGACCCAGTTCCCGGGCGACAGTCTGCGCGTCGTGCTGTTCCACGACACCGCCGAGGAGATTCCGCTCGCGCGGCTGGCGCACGCCCAGGTCGGTCCATATCACACCAACACCGCCGAGGGGTTGAAGCTCGCGCGCCGCATCCTGCTGGCGCAGCGCAAGGACATGCGCCAGATCATCATGATCACCGACGGCAAGCCCTCGGCGCTGACGCTTCCCGATGGACGGATCTACGTCAACTCGATGGGACTCGATCCCCAGATTCTGAAACAGACCTATCGGGAAGTGGCCGAATGCCGCCGCGGCGGCATTCTGATCAATACGTTCATGCTGGCGCGCGACCGCAGCCTGGTGGAATTCGTGAAGACCGTCAGCGCGATTTGCCGCGGCAAGGCCTATTTCACCAATACGATGACGCTGGGGCAGTTCATCCTCATGGACTTCATGCGGAGGAAGACACGACGTGTCTCGTAGCCTGTGCTTGAGCCTGGCCCTCGGCCTTGCCGCCGTTACTACCGCGCCCGCTCAGGCGCGGTTTTCCATTTCCTTCCCGGCCACGGTGCACCCCGAGCCGATCACCGGACGGGTGTTCCTCTTCCTGAGCCACGACTCGGCCCCCGATCCACGCATCGGCGTGCATCCGTTCGAGCGCGGCATCCCGCTCTTTGGCGTGGACGTCACGGCGCTGAAGCCCGGCGACGCGGCGACGATCGGTGACACGACGCTCGGCTTCCCGTTCACGAGCCTGAAGGACGTCCCGGTCGGCGACTACTACGTGCAGGCACTGGTGAACGTCTACACGGAAGTACATCGCGCCGACGGCCATACCCTGTGGGTGCACTGGGATCAGTGGGAGGGCCAGCAGTTCAACACCTCGCCCGGCAACCTCTACTCCACTGTCGTGAAGGTCCACCTCGACCCGGCCGCGCCGATTACGGTGTCGCTCTCGCTCACGAAGACCATTCCGCCGCGTGCCCTTCCCGCCGACTCGAAATGGGTGAAGCGCATCCGCATCCAGAGCGATCTGTTGACCCGTTTTTGGGGCCACCCGGTGTTCCTCGGAGCCGTCGTGCTGCTGCCGAAGGACTACGACGCCCACCCAACGGTGCGCTATCCCGTGATTTTCGAGCAGGGGCACTTCGGCCTCGACCCACCGCTCGGGTTCACCGAGGACACGACGCCGTGGCCCGCGAACATCCGCGACGCGATGAAGAATTACAACCTGGAGACGAGCCCCGAGCTGTATCACTCCTGGACGGGGCCCAACTTTCCCCGCTTCATCGCCGTCACGTTCCAGCACCCGACGCCGTACTTCGACGATTCCTACGCCGTCAATTCCGCCAACAACGGACCGTACGGCGACGCGATCATGACGGAGCTGATTCCGTATATCGAGTCACACTTTCGCACGATCGCGCAGCCGTACGCGCGCATCCTGACCGGCGGCTCGACGGGCGGCTGGGAATCGCTCGCGCTGCAGGTCTACCACCCCGATTACTTCGGCGGAACCTGGACGCTCTACCCGGACCCGGTCGACTTTCATCATTACGACATGGTGAACGCCTACGACGACTCGAGCGCGTTCGTGTACCAGAGCATGGGCGGCCTCTTCCTCCAGCCGTCCACGGAATGGCGTCATCCAGAGCGCTTCCTGATGCGCGGCACCGACGGTCAGCCGTACATCTCCGAGCGGCAGTACAGCCAGTGGGAAGAGGTGTTGGGCAGCCACGGGCGCTCCGCTGATCAACTCGAGGCGTGGGAAGCGGTCTACGGACCCGTGGGCGACGACGGCTATCCGAAGCCCCTGTGGAACAAGCGTACCGGCCACATCGATCACGAGGTGGCGCTGTACATGCGCGATCACGGCTACGACCTGCGCTCCTACCTGGCGCAGAACTGGGCGAAGATCGGCCCACAGCTCGTCGGCAAGATTCATGTCGACGTCGGCGACATGGACAACTTCTACCTCAACCTCGCGGTGTACGACCTGCAGGAGTTTCTCGACCGGATCCTCGAGCCCAAGGCGCAGGCGACGTTGAACTTCGGTCGCCCCGAAAAGGGCCACGGCTGGCAGCACGCGACCCGCGCCGAGATCGTGCGGGAGATGGCGGCGCAGGTGACGCGCAATGCGCCCCGCGGGGCCGACATCAAGAGTTGGACGTACTAGCCGCCGTTAGCGGCTGCGGGTGGCGGTGTAGACCTGACGCGAGATGTCGCGGACCAGGGCGTAGGCGACGCTGTCGTCCTTGACGCCGCCCGTCAGGACGACCAGCACGTAGGGCGCCCGCCCCGGGGCCCGAACGATCCCCGCATCGTGGTACACGACGCCGCCGATCCACCCCGTCTTGTGCTCCACGCGGGTGCCGGCGGGAACCCCGGCGGGAATGCCCTCCGTGAAGTGCTGCCGCCCGAGCACTGCCAGCATCTCGCGGCATGCCGCCGGTGAAGCCGCACGGTACTGCGCCAGCGCCGTGAACAGCATCCCGAGATCCCGCGCCGTCGTCGTGTTGTTCATCCCCGCTTGATACGCCTTGCCATCCTCTACGCCGCGCAGCACGAGCATCGAATCGGCGCCCAGGGAATGCGCCGTGGCGTTGGCGCGCCTGGCGTCCACCAGGCCGATCAACAGGTTGGTTGCGAGGTTGGACGACACCGTCTCCATCAGCTCGACGAGCTGGCGAATCGTGCGCTTCTTCCCGACCATGTCGTACAGCGTCGAATCAGAATCGTCGGCCTTGTCGAGCTGATACGGCGATCCATCGACGATCGAACGGAAGTCGTTGCTGATCGGCACGCTGTCGTCGAGGGTGAGCGTGCCCGCGTCGCGGTCGCGGAACAGCTGGATCATCACCGGCACTTTCATCGTGCTGGCGGCGTGGAACCGCACGTTTGCGTTGACGAGCAACGTGTCGCCGGTGCCGAGGTCGTGGAAGTACACGCCGACCGCTTTCGCCGGAGCCTGAGCGATGCGGGCCGTGATGGCCGCCCGCAATGAATCGAGCTGCTGCGCCGCGGCGTTGGTGGCAGCCAGGCACGTCAGTAGGAACGCGAGCAGGCGTTTCACCGATTCTCCCTCATCCGAGCGCGGCGAGCTGAGTGCCCAGATCGACCGCGGTCTGCACGCGGTCCTCGGGGCCTTTGGCGAGGAGCCGCAGCACGAGTGCCGACAGCGCCGGTGGAATCTCCGGGTTCACTTCCTGCGGGGGCCGCGCATCCTCTTTGAGCAGCTTCGCGACGAGTGAGATCACCGACCCCGCCTCGAACGGCAGCTTGCCGGTGAGGCACTCGTACAGCACGACGCCCGCGGCGTAGAGATCGCTGCGGGCGTCGACCGGCTCCCCCATGAGCTGCTCCGGCGGCATGTACGCCGGCGTACCGAGCACCAGGCCGGCCTCGGTGTTCGCCGTCGAGCGCTCGGCCAGCCGCGCCACGCCGAAGTCCATCACCTTGAGGACGCCCGCCTCGTCGACCAG
>DATLVL010000053.1:0-2559 GCA_035577525.1 Gemmatimonadales bacterium
ATCGGCGGCAGTCACCCCAAGGACTCCGATCACGACGGTGTGGGCGACAAGTTCGACAACTGTCCCAACACGCCGCTTGGGGAATCGGTCGACGCGCACGGCTGTCCGCTGCCCAAGGATGCCGACGGTGATGGCGTGGCCGACAGCCTCGACCGCTGCCCCAACACCCCCGCCGGCGACAAGGTGGATGCGCGCGGTTGCTCGCTCCCCAAGGACGCGGATGGGGACGGCGTGGTCGACGGGCTCGACAAGTGCCCCAACACACCGCCCGGCGTGAAGGTGGACGCGACGGGGTGTGAGCTCGACAGCGACAAGGACGGGGTCTCCGACTCCGCCGACAAGTGCCCCAACACGCCGGCCGGCGAGAAGGTCGACGCCACCGGCTGCCCGCTGCCGAAAGACTCCGATGGCGACGGGGTTGTGGACTCGATGGACAAATGCCCCGCCACGCCCGTCGGGGAGAAGGTCGATTCGATCGGCTGTCCGCCGCTCTTTACGGGAGTCTCGCGCACGCTGGTCCTCGAAGGCGTGACGTTCGAGCTCAACAGCACGGCGCTCACTGCCGGAGCGCGCGGCGCGCTCGACCGTGTGGCGATCGGGCTGGTGGCGCACGCCGGGACGTGGGTTGAAGTGGCCGGCTACACCGACAACCGCGGCGGCATCGCCGCCAATCTCCGCCTGTCGAAAGCCCGGGCGGACGCGGTGCGCAGCTACCTCATCGAGCGGGGGGTGTCACCGGAGCAGATCACGTCGCGCGGCTACGGCGCGGACGATCCCATCGATACCAACGCGACGGCGGTAGGCCGGTCGCGGAATCGGCGGGTGGATCTGCATAAGACCAACTGAGAAGAGGGCTTTGGAGGTTGGTGGAGGATGGTGAAGGATGGTGGACGTGGTTCGATGTTACCTCCACCATCTTCCACCAACCTCCGCCACTTTCATGATCTTACGCTCAGTGCCCGTTCTCTCCGGACACCACCACAATCACAGCCTCGATTGTCGCCACTGTCCGCTCGCCTGCCGTGACGGTCACGGTGCCGAAGCACATGTTGCGGCGGCGCCTGACCTCACCTTTCAGCGTCACGGTCCGGTCGGTGGCGAAGACCGGATTCTGGAACTCGGCGCTCGTCCGCGCCATGCGCGGCCGTCCACGCAGGCCCGCCTCCCATCCCCACAACGCCACGAGCTGACCCGCGGCTTCGATCAGAAGACACCCCGGGAAAATGGGATCGCCGGGAAAATGCAACGGAAACACCCAGTGCTCGGGACTGATGTTCATCTCGGCCGTGATGCATTCGCCGTCGACCGCGTTCACACGGTCGAGCTGCAGCATCTGCCCGATGGGGAGAAAGGTCGTGCCAAGATTGGCGCGCTCATAGCGGACGGCAGTCACTCGCAGCTCCTGTGGTGGCCCGGATTGAGTACGCCTGGCGACGGCCGGCGAATGCACTGATCAGTTGGTGAGCGACGAATTTACCGGCCCGCCCTGGAGTCGGCCATGGGGAAGCTCCTCAGTCACCGAAATGCGCCAGTCTCACTTCGAGGACATCGGGGAGCTGCTCGATACGGTGTCGCACGCCGTCTACAGGTGGCTGATCGACGGTGATGGCGGCGAGCGCCTGGCCGGGTCCGGCGTCCCGCGCCTGGTGCCAGCTGCCGATGTTGATCCCCGACTCGCCGAGCAGCGTCCCGACTCGACCGATCACGCCCGGCACGTCACGGTTCTTCACGACGAGCAGCCAGCCTTCGGGGACGACGTCGACGTGATAGTCGTCGATCCGCACCACGCGGCCGTGGTTCGATCCGACGAGCGCTCCCGCGACCCGGACTCGCTTCCCCGCCGCATCCACGGATACACCGAGCGAAGTCTCGAATCCCGGCTCGGCAGCGCCGGAGCGGCGCGTGAGCCGGATGCCGCGCTCTTCGGCCACAACGGTGGCGTTCACGAGACTCACCGGTCCCGCGCCGATCGCGGAGAGCAGCCCCTCGAGCGCCGCGATCAGCACGGGTCGCGTCGCTTCCTCGTCTCTGCCGCCGTAGGCGACCTCGAGCGCGGTAACGTCCGCGCCGCTCAGACCCCCAGCGAGCCGGCCGAGGCGGCGCGCCAGCGCGAGCAACGGAGCAGTGCGGCGCAGCACGTCGCCGCCGATTCCCGGGACGTTCACGGCCGTAGAGAGATCGCCCTGGAGGAGCGCGTCCCGCACCGCCGTGGCGATCTCGTGCGACACCCGGTCTTGCGCCTCCGCAGTCGAGGCGGCCAGGTGGGGAGTGAGGATCAGGCGGTCGATGCCCCGCAGCGGCGAGTCCTTGGGGAGCGGCTCCTCAGAGAAGACGTCCACCGCCGCCCCCGCGATCTGTTTGGCTTTGACTGCCGCCGCCAGCGCCGCCTCGTCCACCAGCTCGCCGCGCGCGGTGTTGATCAGCACCGCGGTCTTTTTCATGAGCGCCAGCCGGTCGGCATTGATCAAGTGACGCGTCTGGTCGCTCAAGGCGACGTGCAGCGTGACGACGTCCGCGGTGGCGAGCAGCTGCTCGAGCGGGAGGATCCTGACCTGCATT
>DATLVL010000054.1:0-9678 GCA_035577525.1 Gemmatimonadales bacterium
AAACGAGTCCCAGTACCAGGAGGACCATCAGGGCAGCGACCGCGGTCGCCGTCACCCGGACTCCTCCGGCTGAATAGGGCCCGGGCCAATGAGCCAGTGCCATCCTGCTCCCCGTCAGCCCGCTCGAGCCACCGAGCGCGAGCACCACGGCGACCACGACCGCGGCTTCGGTCAGCGCTGCAGCAAGGAGCAGGCGTCGCGATGCGCCGACCGCGCGCCGCACCACGAGCTCCTGGGCCCGCTCGGACGATCGGGCGGCGGCCACGGCGATGATCGTGATGGCCGCCACGATGACGGCGCCGCAAGTCACGAGCAGCAGCAGCGCGAACAACTGCTGCGTCGCCGCCGATCGGACAACGTCCGGTGTCGTCGCGAGAGCGCTCGTGGAGAGCTGCAGATCGGGGACTGGCACCGCGGAAGGAATGATGCGCGGCCCCATCCCGGTCGGCGTGAGCAGCCCGCTGACCACGATCGCGCCGAACAGGGCAGCGGTCCCCGCAGCCACGAGCAGCGCCGCCGTGACCCAGTGGGCGCGCAGCGCCCAGCGCGCTGGGGCGAAGACGCGCGTCAGGTGCGCTCGCAGCCCGATCACGACACGCTGACGAGTTTGCGGGTCGGGGACGACTTCTGCTTCGCCGCCGCCTTCAACAGGTCCATCACCGCGCGCACCGCCGGATTGGTTTCTCGCTCCCGCGACAGCACGTCGATTCCCCACGGCAGGTCCAGTCCGGCGATCGGCACGCCCACCGTGCCGAGCGGCGGACGCTCACGCTGCGAAAGGAACCCAAGGCACCACCCTTTCCCCTGACCGGCGAGGGACCACACGGTGTGGAGCCCGTCGTGGGTGCCGTCGATGCGCGGCGTCAGCCCGATGTTCGCCAGGGCACTCATCACACGATCGTGGAGCAAGGGGTGGAAGGAGCGCTTCATGAAGAGGAAGGGGACGTCAGCCAGCTCGACAGGCTGGATCAGCGCGCGCTGCGCCAGCGGGTGGGAGGCGCCAATCAGGGCCAGCTGCACCCGATCTTCGACGATCCGTTGCAGTCGAAAGCCGTCGCAATCCTCCAGCTCGATGTAGGCGTGGGCCAGACCGAGGTCGATCTCGCCGCGGCGCAGTGCCGGTAACTGCAGCGGCGAGGCCATCTCTTCGATGGTCACATGCACGTGGGGATGGCGGGCAGCGCACTCGTTGAGGGCGGCCGTGAGAATCTCGCTCGTCACGACGGTTGCCACCGCCGCGATCACGCAGCGACCCTCCATGCCGCGCCGCGAGCGGACCGTCTCCTGCACCAGCCGCTCGATCGACAACAGCAACGCCGGACAGTCTCCCGCGAGCGCGCTACCCGCCACGGTGAGCATCACGCCGCGCGCCGAGCGGTCGAGCAGCGAAAGACCAGTGGCGTGCTCCAGCTCCTTCAGCTGGCGCGACAGGGCCGGCTGTGTCACGCCGAGCTGCTCGGCAGCGCGGCCGATCGTCTGCGTCGCAGCGACGCCCAGTAGCGCGCGGAGATGGCGGATCTCCAACGCCTGCGGGACGGTCCCGGGCTGGCGCCGGACGGCCCGCTTGCGCAAGGTAGGGATCGAATGAGGCTCGGGTTCGACGCAGCCGTCCGGGTCCTTACGCGCAAGGTCGAACCCCGCCTCCAGCACCGTCCGCACCACGGGACGACGGTCGTTAGCGCGCCAGCCGATCCATGCCTGTCCCACGAAATCGAGCCCGTCGAGCGGGACGGCGGCGGTGGCTTCCGGCGGCACCATGGCGAGCGAGTGCGATACCGGCGTCCACCCGCGGCCGGCCGACACAGCGACGTGGATGCCGTGTAGTCCGCTGTCAAGAACGAGCAGGGGTGACTGTAACCCGCTCGCCCGGAGCGCCGCGAGTCCGCGCTCGAGGAGGGATTTCGGGTAGCCGTAGTGGGCGAGCACGAGCGGCAGCACGCCGAGTTCGGGAACCGTGAGTCGGGGCTTCGCGGCGAGCGGATGTGCGACGGGGAGCAGCGCGTGATCGACGCGCTCCGACCACAACGGAGTCGCCACGAGCGGCGACTTGGATTCATCGAAAATGGTCACCGCAACATCGATCTCACCGCTCACGAGGTCGTCGATTGCTTCGCGGTAGTCGAGCTCCTGCAGCACGAACGTGATCTCGGGATGCTCGCGCCGCAACACCTCCTCCAGCTTGCCGAGAAACCCGCGCGCGATCGCAAACCGCATCGCCCCGACAACAACGCGGCCGCGACGGCCCGCGGCCGTCGCTTCGGCGCGTTCCAGCGACCAGGTGAGATCCGACAACAGCTGGGCAGCTCCGCGGGCCAGCGCTTCGCCGGCGAGCGTCGGCGTGACGCCCTTGGCGTGCCGCTCGAGCAGTGTCACCCCGAGCTCGTGCTCCAGATCACGTATCTGACGCGATAGCGCAGGCTGCGCCACACGCAGCTCCGCGGCGGCGTGGCTCAGGTTGCGTGCTCTGGCGACTGTGACGAAGTACCGCAGGTGTCGCAAGTCCAACGTGGCGCTCCGTTTCTGCTATACGCTCCGCTATGCACTCCAGGTATGCAACTCCCAGCGAAGGAGTATTGGACCCGCCTTGCCGTCTGTCGCTAAGATGTCGCCCACGCGTGACACGTTCGTTACATGGCGCGCGCGAGCAGAGAGCCCTGCCCCGAACAAACGCCGAGCTAGGGAGAGACGATACGATGGTCGTAGTCGAGCCTGCCAGCCGCTCCGTGGCACCACCGCTGAACCTGGCGGCTGTGATCCAGACTCCGGGCGCGCTGCGCACGATGTTCCAGCCGATCGTCCGTTGCCGGGACGGTAGCTGGAGCCTGCACGCGCTGGAATGCCTCACGCGGGGCCCCAACGGCTCGCCGTACGCGGACGCCGCCGTGCTGTTCGCGGCGACGCGCGCGTGCCGTCTCGAAGCGCAGATGGACCGCGCCTGCGTCACCACGGCGCTCGAAACCGCCGCGCACTGCGGCATCAAGTCGCCGTTGTTCGTGAACGTCAGCCCGGTCACGCTCATGTCGGACCGGAGCTTCCCCGACTTTCTCGCCACCACCGCCGCCGGGAACGGCGTCGACTGGCGGCGCGTGACCGTTGAAGTCATCGAGCAGGAGCGCGATTGCGACGCCAAGGCACTCATGCCGGCGCTGCGCTCGTTGCGCGACATGGGCGTGCACGTCGCGCTCGACGACTTCGGCGCGACCAAGGCCGATGCGCAGCCGCTCGAATCCTGCCAGTGCCGCCCCGACGTCGTGAAGCTGGACGGACGCCTGTTCCGCGAAGCCCACCACAAGGCGAGCACCCGCCAGCGGCTCACGACCGTCCTCGAGCAGGTCCGGCAGAGCGGGCTCGAAGTGGTCGCCGAAGGAGTGGAGACCGATTGCGACCTGCGGCTCGCCGCCCATTTCGGGATCGAGCTGGTGCAGGGCTTCCATGTGTGCCGTCCCCTCGCCGGAGAGTTCGCCGCCCGCGCCGAATCGCAGTTCGGCCTCGCGGCGTCCGCCTGATTGCCGATGCCCGAACCCATTGTGCTGCGGAGATCCCTCGTGACGCCTGTCGGCCGCAAACCGCGCGTCCTGATCGTAGACGACTCGCCGACCTACCGCCTCTGGCTCGAAATGATGCTCAAGCATCGCTACGAGGTGTTCACGGCGGAGGATGGAGAAGCGGCGCTGCGCTGCGGCACCAGCGTGCAGCCCGACCTCATCCTCCTGGACGTCGTCATGCCCAAACTGGACGGCCTCTCCGCATGCAAGGCGCTGCGCGAGCGCCCCGAGACGCGGACCACGCCGATCATCCTCGTGACGTCGCAAAACGAGGAGTGGGACGTCGAGGCGGGGTTCACGAGCGGTTGCACCGACTACGTGATGAAGCCGGTCGACCAGCTCGAGCTGCTGGCGAAGGTGGAAAGCTGGCTCGACATCGCCGTCGACCGGGGTGCCGGCACATGATCGGGACTCCGGACCAGTTGATCGAGCCGGTGCCCGCCCGCCGCGAATCGGGATCGGTCGACGGCGAATGCGGCCGCGTCTACCTGCACCCGGGGCAGTTCACCGTCGCCGTCGCGCCCTGCACCATCACCACGATCCTCGGGTCGTGCGTGGCAGTGGCGTTGTTCGACCCGGTCGCGCGTGTTGGCGGGCTCAACCACTTTCTGCTGCCGCGTGCCCCGGGCAAGACCAACTCGCTCCGCTTCGGAGACGTCGCGGTGCCGCGGCTCATCGACGCGATGGTGGAATGCGGTGCCGTACAGCGCCGCCTCCACGCAAAAATCATCGGCGGCGCGTGCGTGCTCGACGCCTATCGCGATCACCCGTCGCACGTTGGCCGGCAGAACGTCCTCGCTGCCGTGCAGGCGCTGTTCGAAGCCAGTGTGCCCGTCGTCATGAGTGATGTCGAAGGCAACCGCGGGCGGCGAGTCGTGCTCCATGCCCACACCGGCGACCTCGTCGTCAAGGTGCTGTAAGCGATGGTCATGGACGCCGAGCTGCAGCGCATCGCCGACGTGTACCGAACCGAATCGGCCGAAAACCTGTCCACCATGGAGCAGGCGCTGCTGGCGTTGGAGCGCAGCGGCCGTTCCGACTCAGGGCTCGTGCACGCCGTGCTGCGCGCGGCGCACACCCTCAAGGGCAACAGCGCCACGATGGGATACGAGCAGGTGGCGCAGGGAGCGCACCAGCTGGAAGACCAGCTGGAGCGGCTGCACGACGGAACCCTGCCCTTCAGCGGGGACCTGATCACGCGTTTCCTCGAGGCCGTCGACGGCTTGCGGCGCCTGCTGCGCGCCGCAATCGACGCCGAGCCCGTCATCGCGCGCATCGGCGAAGCGACGCCGGTGGAGCCGAAAGGTCCGGCACGCGACGCCACGCTGCGCGTCAACGTCGCCCGGCTCGACACGCTGCTCGACCTGACCGCCGAGATCACGATCGCGCGCGGGCGCCTGGCCCAGCTCGTCGTCCCCGGCGAGACGGTGACCGAGTCGGCCGTGGCGACGTTGGGACAGCTGGAACAGCTCCACGGCGCGGTCCAGGAAGAGGTGATGCGGCTGCGCATGGTGGCGCTCGGCCCCACGCTGCGCGCCTGCCACCGGACCGTGCGGGATATCGCACGCAAACAGGGGAAGCAGGTGCAGCTCGTCATCGAGGGGCACGATGTCGAAGTCGACACGTCGATCGCCGAGCAGATGCGCGATCCCCTCACCCACATGATCCGCAACGCCGTCGACCACGGCATCGAGCTGCCGGCCGACCGCGTGTCCGCCGGCAAGCCTGCGTCGGGAACGATCACGCTGCGCGCCCTGCACCGCGCCGGCTCGGTCGTGATCGAGCTGGTGGACGATGGCCGCGGACTCGACCGTGCCCGCATCGCCGCCAAGGCCGAGGCGTCCGGGCTCGTCGCGGAGGCAAAACAGCTGACGGACGAACAGCTCTTGTCGCTGATCTTCGAGCCCGGGTTCTCGACCGCCGCGGAAGTGACGGCGGTCTCGGGCCGCGGCGTCGGCATGGACATCGTGCGCCGCCACATCCGCGGCCTGCGCGGCACCATCGACACCACATCGACGCCGGGCCTCGGCACGCGCTTCACCATTCAGCTGCCGCTCACCGTCGCGATCATCGACGGCTTCCGCGTGCGCGCCGGGGGCCAGGTCTACGTGCTGCCGCTCGAGGCGGTCGAGGAGTGCCTCGACGGCCAAGGCGTGCGCAGCCGTCCCGGGGAGCGTGCCGAGGACGGCGTGCTCAACCTGCGTGGGGCCCCGGTGCCGTATGCGCGGCTGCGCGACGTGCTCGGGCTGCCGGGCGTGAACGCCCAACGGGAGAGCGTAGTCGTCGTGCGCCACGGCGAGCGCCGCATCGGGCTCGTCGTGGACGTGCTGGAAGGCGACTGTCCGGCCGTCATCAAGCCGCTGAGCGGTGTGCTGCAGCAGCTCCCCGGCATCGCCGGATCCACGATCCTCGGCGATGGGCGGGTCGCGTTGATTCTCGATGTACCCCAGGTGATCGGGCTCGCCAGAGAGGCGAGTCGTGCACGGAGCCACCAGGCGTCGGCCTGACGTGGCGCATTCCACACTCGTAACCGTCGCCTGAGGCGACGGAGGAGACGAAGCAATGTTGCGGTCGGTGAAGATCGGTGCTCGGCTGTGGGGACTCACGGGTGGCTTGCTCGTCGCAGCGGTGGTGCTGGCGCTGGTCGGGCTGCAGGGCGCCCGCGCCGTGCAGCAGCGGCTCCACGATGCGACGGACGCCGCGCAGACGGCGATGCAGACGCTGAACGCCACGCGTGCGGCGCAGGTCCACTTCAAGATCCAGGTGCAGGACTGGAAGGACATCCTGCTCCGCGGCAGCGACTCGGCCGCGTTCGACAAGTACCTGACGGGCTTCGTGCAGGAAGAGCGCGCTGTGCAGACCGGCCTCGCTGCCGTGCGCCAGCTCGTTGTCCAGACCGGAGCCGACACCACGACGCTCGACTCCCTCATGCGATCGCACGCCGATCTGGGCCAGCGCTATCGCACGGCCCTGACGCGCTACGATCGCCGCGATGCCAAGTCGCCGCACATCGTCGACAGCCTCGTGAAGGGCATGGACCGCGCGCCGACCGCCGCGTTCGACTCCGTCGTGCAGATCATCAGCCAGGACGGCGCCGAGGACCTGAATCAGCTCACCGCACGGGCGAATACCGCCTACGTGCGCATGCGCACGAGCTTCCTGGTGCTGCTCATCGCGGCGATCGCGCTGGCAACGGCTGTGGCGACCGTGATCATCCGCGGCATCGTCGTCCCGATTCGTCGCGGCGTCGAGCTCGCGGAAGCCGTCTCCGGCGGCGACCTGTTGCGTGAAATCACCGTCGACGGGAAAGACGAAATCGGGCAGCTGCAGCGGGCGCTGGCCGAGATGGCGCTGCGGCTGCGTGAGACCATGACCCAGGTCCGTGCCGGGGCCGATGCCCTGTCGGCGGCGTCGGGCCAGGTGGCCGCCACCGCCCAGTCCCTCTCCCAGGGCACCAGCGAGCAGGCCGCCTCGGTCGAGGAGACCACGGCCGGGCTCGAAGAGATGAGCGCGTCGATCACCCAGAACGCCGAGAACGCCCGCCAGACCGAGCAGATGGCCCTCCAGGGGGCGCAGGACGCCGAAGGCTCGGGCGAGGCGGTGCGGCAAAGCATGACCGCCATGACCACGATCGCCGAGAAGATCTCGATCATCGAGGACATCGCCTACCAGACGAACCTGTTGGCGCTGAACGCGGCGATCGAAGCGGCGCGGGCCGGGGAGCATGGCCGCGGCTTCGCCGTGGTGGCAACGGAAGTGCGCAAGCTGGCCGAGCGCAGCCAGGTGGCGGCGACGTCGATCAACGAGCTGGCGGGGAGCAGTGTGAGCGTGGCGCAAGCGTCGGGGCAGCGGCTGGCGGAGCTGGTGCCGGCGATCCGGAAGACGGCGGAGCTGGTGCAGGAGGTGGCGGCGGCGTCGCGGGAGCAGGCGAGCGGCGTGAGCCAGATCAACAAGGCGATGACGCAGGTGGACCAGGTGACGCAGCGGGCGGCGTCGGCGGCGGAGGAGCTGGCGAGCACGGCGGAGGAGTTGTCGTCGCAGGCCGAAGCGCTGCAGCAGCTCGTCGCGTTCTTCCGGGTCTCCAATGTCCCGGCGCATCACGAGGTGAGTGTGCCGCGCGTGCTGACCACGACGGCGGAGCACAGGATCGGGAACAGTCACGGCGGCAATGGCCATGGCGGCAACGGCCACGGCACGAACCGGGTCGCGACCGCGCTGGTCGAGAGCGACGCCCCCCACTTCACGAAGTTTTAGGGGAGCGCCCATGACCACGATCGCAGTGGATCCGCTGCAGACCCAGTACCTGACGTTCTGCGTCGGGGACGAGGAGTACGGCGTCGGGATTCTGCAGGCGAAGGAAATCATCGAGTACGACACGGTGACGACGGTGCCCAACGCACCGCGTTTCATCCGTGGCGTGATCAATCTGCGCGGCAGCGTCGTCCCCGTGGTCGACCTGGCCGTGAAGTTCGGGAGGATCCCGAGCCCGGTGACGCGGCGCAGCTGCATTGTCGTCGTCGAAGTGCAGCGCGACGGACAGCGCACGGTGATGGGCATCGCGGCCGACCGCGTCAGTCAGGTGGCCGAGCTGGCCCCGGGCACGATCGAGCCGGCGCCGGATTTCGGGACCGGCGTACGCAGCGACTGGCTGCACGGGCTGGGTCGGTCCGACAAACGCTTCATCCTGCTGCTCAACACCGATCGGGTCCTCACGACCGATGAGCAGCAGGTGTTGCCTACGACGACTATGGCCGACACAACGGAGCTGCCGTCATGAAACGCATTGCACTCGCAGTGATCACGCTGGCTGCGCTCGGCGCCGTCCGGCTGCCGGCTCAAGGGGCGGGCGATGCTCACCCCTACCGGGTGATCGTGAACGCCGAGAACCCGGTTGGCCTGCTGACGCCACAGGAACTGTCGCGCCTGTTCCTGGCGAAGACCACGACCTGGGCATTCAACGGCCAGCCGGTGTTGCCGGTGGAGCCGGGCGGGGACTCTCCCGCCCGGACCGCCTTCATCCGTGAGATCCACCACAAGAGTCCCGCGGACCTCACCGTGTACTGGGAGCAGATGGTGTTCCAGGGCAAGGCGTCGCCGCCGCCGAGCGAATCGTCGGACAGCGAAGTCATGAGCTACGTGCGGCAGCATGCCAATGCCATCGGCTACGTGTCCGCCGGGGCCCGGCTCACGCCGGACCTGAAACCGATCACCATCACACGTTGACTAGATGCGTGCTCGACTGATGCCAACGCCGAAGGTGGCATACCGCATCCTGTCGTTACCGGCCCTCGCGGCGGTCGCGCTCGGACTGGCGGTCACCACGATCGCGTGGATGGGACGCAGCGATCTGTCCACCCTCACGCGTATCCGCACCGGCCACTACCCCGCGGTGGAGCTGATGCACTCCCTGCAGGGCCGGCTCACGGCGGTGGGACGTGGGCTGCAGGACGCCGTGTCGGCCCGCGATGCCGACGCCGTGCGTTCGGTCGATTCGCTTGCCGCCGACTTTCGTCGCGCGCTGCGCAGCGGCCGGAGCAATCCGGTCTTGCAAACCGAGCAGCTCGACACGCTGCAGGCGCATTTCGACACCTATTACGCGCTGGCCCAGGGAACGAGCCAGCGCCTCATCACGGGGGACGGCGTCGCGTCGCTCGGCAACGATCTGGAGAAGCTGCGAGCGAGCTATGCGGGGTTGAAACGGGAGCTCGACGCGGCTGCACAGGCTGATGAAACAGCGATCGCGGCGGCCTTCACCGCGGCCCAGCGCCGTGCGGCGGCGTCGATTCGTTGGGCGTCCATCGTGGCGCTGCTCACCCTCGGCGGGCTCGTCGCGCTGTCGATCGTCACCGCGCGCGGGGTGGTCGTGCCGCTCGCGCGTGCCGTCGCGCTGGCCCGACGCATCGCCCAGGGTGACTTGTCGCGCACCGACGAGCAGGTCGAAGCCCGCCGGGACGAGATCGGGCAGCTCGAGCGGGCGCTGCACGAAATGTCTCTGCGGTTGCGCGAGACCATGACCCAGGTCCGTGCCGGGGCCGATGCCCTGTCGGCGGCGTCGGGCCAGGTGGCCGCCACCGCCCAGTCCCTCTCCCAGGGCACCAGCGAGCAGGCCGCCTCGGTCGAGGAGACCACGGCC
>DATLVL010000055.1:0-4817 GCA_035577525.1 Gemmatimonadales bacterium
CCGCCGAAGAAACCCATCTGCAGCTCCGGCGCCGCCACCAGCCGGATGTCGGTGAAGCGGCGGAACACGTACGCCGAATAGCGGCCGCCGTTGTACAGCGGCACGATCTGCACCCAGATCGAGTCACCCGGATGGGCGTACCGGGCTCTGAGGCGCCCGCCGATCGTGACGCCGGATTCGCGGCGCACGCGCGCTTTCGCCGAGTCGCTCGCGGCGCGATCGACCTGGGGCAGCACCTCGTCGGTGACGTCCTGGACGGCGAGCAGCTGATCGACGAAGTAGTCCGGCATGCGACGCTCGGCGGCGAGCGTATGCGCCACGAACCCGGAGTCGAGCAGCGTCTCCCCCGCTTTCGTCACGGCGCTGATGCCTTCGCGGGCGCAATGGTGATTCGTAACCACGAGCCCGTGGGGCGAGACGAACGACGCCGAACAGCCGGGGAGGCGCAGCGCGGCGAGGCGGGCCCGCGCGAACCACGCCGAGTCGGCGCTGAAGCCGTAGGTGGTGGAGAAGTAGCGGTCGGGGGGATATTCGAATGTCCACATCTTGCCCAGGTCGAAGCTCTGCGCCGTTTGCCCGGCGAGAGCCAGGGGAAATGCCAGGATAGCCAGACCGACACGTTTCATGGGAATGCTCCGCGCGGGTTCAGGGGTTAGACGAATCCGATGTCAGCGGGGTTGCAGCACCGCGGCTGAGGCCGACCTGGCGCAGCGTGATCCGCGTTTCCTCGTTCATGTCGTAGCGATCGCATTCTTCCGGCGCGATCCAGGCGAACGCGTCGAACTCCTCGTTGATCACGGGGTCCTGGCCGGCGGTGGTGCAGGCGTAGATCAGGAACACCATGTACATCGTCTGGCGCTCACCCGTAGGCAGCAGCTTCTCGTGAACCTGGCCCTTGAAGTAGAGGGGCTCCATCGTGGCGAGCTCGAGCTGCAGCTCTTCACGCGCTTCACGGCGCAGCGCGTCTTCGATCCGCTCCCCTTCTTCCACGCCGCCACCGGGAAGCCCCCACTGGCCCGGAAAGACGCCGCGATGCAGCGGCATCTTGATGAAGAGGTAGCGGCCGTCGGCGCGGCGGATGAGGGGGACGACGATGAGGCGGCGTTTCATGCCATTCTCGAGGTGCCCGGTTGCTCGCTCGCGGCTAAAGCCGCGGGCTCGGCTGGACTGTCACCGATGGTGACGATGTCGACGTCGCTCTCAGCGACAGCAGCCGAGTCGCGACTCTCAGTCGCGACTAAGACGACGAATGAGCGTCGCGAAATCTAACCGGACGCGGCTGGCCCTTGTGGTCGGAGTGAGCGGGCCACGAGCCCGATCCCCGCGGCCAGAAGACCGAGGATCACCAGAGTGTCGAACAACGACGTCGATTGAAAGTAGATGTGCAGGTTGGCAAGGATCCCGGCTACGATGATGATGGCACCTGCTCCGGTGAGCCCCCACCCCAGGATCGATTTGCCGTTGAAAAACAACACCCCGATACCGATGAGCAGCGGCAGGAGCGACAGCCCGAAGGCGTTGTAACCCCACAGCTGCCAACCGCCGCTGGCGACGGTCACCCGGGTCAACAGCAGATAACCGCCGGCCACGATCATAGCGGCGCCGATGAGGAACGTTCCCACGCCACCGGGCGTGCCGCCTGCCCCACGAATCATGCGCGCTCGGGCTCCGTCACTGGGTGCGGCAACGCTGCACCAGCGGCGCCCGCTCCGCAAGGAGGCGAGTACTTTTCCTCCCGTGACCGCGACGCGTTTCTTTCCACCATCCCGGACGAAGCCCGGCGATCAGCCGCCCACCTGGAGCCAGCGGGTCGAAGCGCTGCGCCACGTGCCGCCGCTCCTGCGCCTCGTGTTTCAGACGCACCGCGGCTACACGGCCGGCATCCTCGCGCTGCGGCTCGTGCGGTCGTTCATCCCCGTCGCCGTGCTGTGGATCGGCAAGCTCATCATCGACGGTGTCGTCGCCGACATCGCCGCGACGCGGGCCGGCCATGGCGTCTCCTGGTGGTACCTCGGCGGGCTCGTGGGCATCGAGCTTGGCATCGCGGTGGTCGGCGAAGCGCTGGCGCGGCTCTCGTCCCTGCTCGAGAGCCTGCTCGGCGATTTGTTCGCCAACAAGATCAGCGTGCGCTTGATGCAGCACGCGGCGACGCTCGACCTCGCCCAGTTCGAGGACCCCGATACCTACGATCACCTCGAGCGCGCCCGCCGCCAGACCGTCGGACGCATCGGCCTGTTCGCCCTGTTGCTCTCGACCGCTCAGGACCTCGTCACCCTGGCATCGCTGGCCGGCGTGCTGCTCGTGCAGCTTCCCTGGCTCCTCCTGCTCCTCGCCGTCGCCGTGGTGCCGTCGTTCCTCGGCGAGGCGCATTACGCCGCGCTCGGCTACTCGCTGCTGTTCCGCTGGACGCCGGAGCGCCGCCTGCTCGACTACCTGCGCTACATGGGCGCCTCGGACGAGTCGGCGAAAGAGGTGAAGCTGTTTGGACTGTCGGACTTCCTCGTGGGGCGCTACGCCAAGCTGTCGAACGAGTTCTACGAGCAGAACAAGAGCCTCGCCGTGCGCCGCAACGTGGTGTCCACCGCCCTCGTCACCCTGGGGACGCTGGGCTACTACGCGGCGTACGCGGTGATCATCTACTTCACCGTCCTGGGGCGTTATACGATCGGCGCGCTGACGTTTCTCGCCGGCTCGTTCCGTCAAAGCCGCGACCTGATACAGCGCATCCTCCTTTCATTCTCGAGCATCTACGAGCAGAGCCTGTACCTCGGCGATCTTTTCACCTTCTTCGATGTGCAGCCGCGCGTCGTGTCGCAGCCGGGCGCGGGCGCCGTGCCGGTCCCGATCACGCGCGGGTTCGAGTTCCAGAACGTCGGCTTCCGCTACCCGGGCTCCGACCGCTGGGCGGTGCGGCATCTCACCTTCACGCTGGTACCGGGTGAACGGATCGCCCTGGTGGGCGAGAACGGCGCCGGGAAGACGACGCTCGCCAAGCTCCTGGCACGGCTCTACGACCCGGACGAAGGCCAGATCCTGCTCGACGGCGTCGACCTCAAGGTTTACGACCTGACGAGCCTGCGCCGCAACATCGGCGTGATCTTCCAGGACTTCGTGCGCTATGACTTCATCCTGAAGGAGAACATCGGGGTGAGCGAGATCGAGCACCTCGACGACGTGGAGCGCATTCGCGAGGCAGCGCGTCGCAGCAAGGCCGACGAGCTGGCCGGCCGTCTCACCGCGGGCTACGACCAGATGCTGGGACGTCGTTTCGACGGCGGCGTGGAGCTGTCAGGAGGAGAATGGCAGAAGGTCGCGCTCGGCCGCGCTTACCTGCGAACTGCGCAGCTCCTCATCCTCGACGAGCCCACCGCCGCACTCGACGCCCGCGCGGAGTACGAGGTGTTTCTCCGCTTCTCCGAGCTGACCGCGGGGCGCATGGCGGTCCTCATCTCGCACCGTTTCTCCACGGTACGGATGGCGGACCGTATCCTCGTGCTCCAGGGCGGCGAGCTGGTGGACCAGGGAACGCACCAGGAGCTGGTAGCCCGCGGTGGCCTGTACGCCGAGCTGTTCGGCCTGCAGGCGGCGGGCTACCAGTGAGCGCTAGATCTCCGTCCGGCGCTGAGCCATCACCCGGAAAAAGCCCTTGATGGCCAGGTGCAGCAGCATGTAGGCGACGATCGCGATCACGACCGGCAGAGCGAAGGTATTGCCACCCTCCACGGTCGGACTCTGTACGATGCCGCGAAACATGGCGTAAAATGGACCCGTCACGGTGCGGATGAATTGCACGAAGCCCGCCTCGGGGTTCGCCGCGATCAAGGCGAGCACGAGGCGAATGCCCAGCAACGCGTACAGCAGATAGAAGGCGTAGTCGACGAACTGGGCCAGGCGGGCAAGACGACGGGCCCGCGCCACTTCGCGGTCGGTTCCCACCAGCTCTTCGATCGCCTTGCCGCGAATTGCGCCGGCAACCTGGTCGATGCGTTGCGCATCGCTCCGGGGCGGGTGTTCGGCCCGCTCGACGATCTCCTGGTTCACGTCGCGTTCGACGTGCGACTTCATCGATCCGTGCAGCGCCGCGCGGCGGGCTTCGTCGGCGGCCAATTTGTTGTTGTCCATCGTTCCTCCACGCTTGCGATGCGGGTCGTTGCACGCGCTCCCGTGAGCACCTACCCGCCAGGTTCCCGATGTTGCCCCCGGCCGGGTGATGCTCACGCGAGCGGCGTGAGCCCTATCACAATGGGAAGGAAAACGCGGTGGGGTGAGCCGGTCGTGCTAGAGCTGGCTCCCGCCGAGCGCGGCCAGCGCGCGGTTCTTGTCGTAGTCCGAATCGATCCCCTTCGCCGCCTCGACGTACGCCTGCCGCAGCGTGGCACTGAGCCGGTTGTGCTGCAGCAGCGCCACCAGGACATCGGCCTGGTTGGTGCTCGAGCTGATCTTGCGCGTCGAAGCGATCACGCTCGCGATCACCGCATCCGACAGTTTCGATTGATCGACCAGCGCCGTGAGAACGCGCGCGTGGTCGTAGTCGGAATCGATGCCGTCCGTCGCCGTAAAGAACGGCGTCCGCAGCGACTCGCCCAGCGGGTACGCTCCGGCTACTTCCACCAGCACCTCGGCGCGGTCGTAGCTCGAGGAAATCTGCCCCACCGACACGAGCGCGTCGGCGACGAGGGCGGGACCTGCCGGCGGCTGTTGGGCGAGCACCGTCGCCAAAACCCGGTGGCGGTCGTAGTCGGAGCTGATGTGGTTCACCGCTTTGAAGAACGCTTCGCGCATCCCGTCGGTGATGGGGTGCCTCTGGATCAACACCA
>DATLVL010000056.1:0-2962 GCA_035577525.1 Gemmatimonadales bacterium
ACGGGAGAACGGGGGCCAGTACACGCACGCCGCGGTGTGGACGGTGATGGCGGTCGCGCAGCTCGGCAATGGCGACGAGGCGGTGGAGCTGTTCCACCTGGTGAATCCGATCAACCACACGCGGACGGCCGCGGACGTGGAGCGTTACAAAGCCGAGCCGTACGTCACGGCGGGAGATGTCTACTCGCACCCCGCCCACGCCGGGCGCGGCGGCTGGACCTGGTATACGGGCTCATCGGGGTGGCTGTATCGCGCCGGCCTGGAGAGCATCCTCGGCCTCACGCGTCACGGCGCGAGCTTCACACTCGATCCGTGCATCCCTGCGGCGTGGCCCGAGTACTCCATCACGTGGCGCTATGGCACTGCCACCTACGTCATCTCCGTCGCGAATCCGGATCATCGTTGCCGCGGGATAGCGGCCGCGGAGCTCGATGGCGACGCGGTCGATTCCGCGGCTATTCCCCTGGTGGACGACGGAGCAACGCATCATGTGCGCGCGGTGCTGGGAGAGCGGCCACTCGTCGTGTCGCGCGCGGCCGCGTGGGGAACGGGCGCGCGAACTTGATCGAGCCCGGGGCTTGCTTTTTGTGGGCGTTCTGGTGATACTTCTCGGTGAGCGTAGAGCCGCGGCACGGTGCCGTTGGCTGAAGACCAGTGACCGATCGGAGGACCTGGGCATCGCCCGAGGTCCTCGTTTTGTTTCAGGCCGTTTCCGCTCGACAACATTTTTGTAGGAGTCATCATCAGATGGCACGCACCAACGGTATCGTGAAGTGGTTCAACGACGCGAAGGGGTTCGGTTTCATCACGCCGGAGAACGGCGAGAAGGACTGCTTCGTGCATCACTCCGCCATTCAGGCGCAGGGCTTCAAGTCCCTCGCCGAGGGCGAGCGCGTTGAGTTCGACATCGTCCAGGGCCAGAAGGGCCCGGCGGCTGAGAACGTCGTCAAGCTGTAACCACAGCGCGATATCTCTTCACACTCGGCGTCCTCTCGCAAGAGAGGGCGCCGTTTTGCTTCTCCCTCCTCCACCGCCTCGCCGCCGCTCGCTCCGCGCCCTACTTTTCCGCCATGCCCTTCCTCGACACCAATCACCAGCGCGCCGCGATCCTGCTGTTCGCACTGGGGATCGCCCTGCTCGTCGCTCTGACGCCGTTCGCGACCGGCCTCGTCGGCATCCCTGTGCTCTACGTCGTGTTCCAACCGGTGCACGACTGGCTGGCGCGCCGCACCACTCCGCGCCTCTCCGCCGGCCTCGTGGTCGTGATCGCTCTGTTCCTTATTGTGGTGCCGGGGGTGTCGTTCGCCGGATTGCTCGTCGGGCAGGCGCAGGACATCGCGGGCGGCGTGGCCGCGAGCCCGCTGCTCGCCCGCGTCGCCGAGCTGCACATCCGGGGCATGGCGATCGGACCGCAGCTCGCCGACTTGGGCGGCAAGATCGTGACCTGGATCGGCAGCTCCGCATTCGGGCTCATCGGCACCGCCACGCGGCTCGTGCTGAACCTCGTGATCGCGCTGTTCGGCCTCTACTATCTGCTGCTGCGGCCGGGCGAGGTGTGGGATTCAGTGCGCCCCTACATCCCGTTCTCCGGCAAGAACACCGACGAGCTGCGCCTCAGGTTCCGCAATGTGACGATCTCGACCGTCATCGGCACGGGACTCGTCGCGGCGATCCAGGGTGTCGCCGTGGGGCTCGGCTTTGTCCTCACGGGTCTCTCCAACGCCGTGTTCTGGGGCGTCGTGACGATGGTGTTTGCGATCCTGCCGGTGGTGGGCAGCGGCCTCGTGTGGGGACCGGGTGCCATCGCGCTGGCGATCGGCGGCCACCCCGGCTGGGGCGTCGGCCTCGCGATCTGGGGGATCGTCGTGGTGGGCAACGTCGACTACATCGTACGGCCGATCATCTTCCGGAAATGGGCGAATATCCACCCGCTGGTGACGCTGGTCGGCGCACTCGCGGGAGTGCCATACTTCGGATTGCTGGGACTCCTCATTGGACCTTTGGCACTGTCCTACTTCTTTGAATTGATAAGGATGTACCGCGAGGAATACATCGCTGCAGACGCCTAGCCGCCAAGTCGGCGAGCGGAGACGCCGAGCCGCCGAGACGCCGAGGGAGACGCCAAGCCGCCGAGCCGCCGAGTGGACGCCAAGGGGCGAGGGATGAGGATGATCCTAACCCCTAACGCCTGGGCGGCCACTCGGCGGCTTAGCGGCTTGGCGTCTCCCTCGGCGTCTCGGCGGCTCGGCGTCTCCGCCAATAGAGGTAGACCGGCACTCCAAGAAGAATCAGCCCTGTCCCGATGAGAGCATTTCCTGGGTTTGCCCATATTGAACTCGCGACGACGTATGCCGCCGCCGCCACGAAGAATCCCGGCACCCAGACGCCTCCCGGCGCACGAAATGGCGGTGCCTCGCCGCCACGCGACCGGTACACAAACAGCCCCACCACCGTGAGTCCGAAGAAGATCCAGTCGCCGAACGCGACGTAGTCGACGAGCGCGGTGAAACTCTTGTTCAGCGTCAGCACGATCGACCACACGCTCTGGAGCAGGATCGCGGCGGTCGGGGTGCGATAGACCGGATGCAGCGCGGCGAATCGCGGAAAGAACACGCCGTCGGCGGCCATGGCCTGGAACACGCGCGGCGTGACGAGGATCACGAGGTTCAGGAAACCGAACGTCGACGCCGTGATGCCGGCCGAGATGATCGTCGATCCCACGGGGCCGAGCAGCCCGCGCATCACGTCGGCGGCGGGAGCGGTGCTCTGCGCCAGGCCCACGGGTCCGAGCACGCGCAGATAGGCGATGTTGGCGAGCAGGTACACCGTGACCACACCGATGACACCGAGCACGAGCGCGCGGGGCAGATTGCGCTCCGGTGCGATGATTTCTTCAGCGATGAAGTTGGTCTGTTGCCAGCCGCCGTAGGTAAAGAGAATGGGGACGAGGGCCGCGCCGAGG
>DATLVL010000057.1:0-10225 GCA_035577525.1 Gemmatimonadales bacterium
GGGGCGGCCTCCGTGCACCGGCAGCACGAGCACCGAGCGGAGACCCGAGCCTCTGAGCAGGCGCACGGTGATATCGGCGCGACCGGGAACGACTCCCGGCGGGCGGACGATGACGCGAACACGATACGGACCGGCATCCCCCTCGTAGAACGTATCGGGACTGCCGACGTGGGCGCTCGCGACGACTAGGACGCCGGCGGCGACGAGCAGCTCGCCCCACCGCGGTGTCATCGCCGCACGCGCGCCATCCAGGCACCCCACCACAGGCCGAAGCGGGAGCCGGCGACGGCGATGGCGATGGCGGTGAAGACGCCCGGGAGGGTGAGCGGGTTGTCGCGCACGTTCCAGAAGCGGTGCTGCCAGGCGCTGAGCGGGACGTTGTAGTTCCAGCGCTGCACGCCGAATACGAAGTTCTCGCTCGCCGGACTGACGAGGTAGATCGACCAATACCATTGCGCGGCCAGCAGCAGCAGCACGAAGCCGATGCCCATCAGCGTGGCGCGCGACCAGTCGTTCTCCGGGCCGCGGCGCAGCACCACATCGATCGCGAGCGCCGGAACGACCAAGAGGATCGGGAACGGCGGCGGCACGAAGTGGTCGACCGCGTTGTAGATCGGCGCCAGCTGCGGCGTCGCGGGGAACAGCGGCAGGATCCAGAGCATCACGATATTCACCGCCATGTAGACGGCGGCGGCGGTGGTGGCGGGCCAGCGCAGCGTGGAAGTGCGGGCCGTTGCGACGAGCAGGATCGGGAAGGCGCCCGCGCAGATCTTGTAAAACGCCGCGCTATGCGCGTGGTTGGGAAATCCGATCGACTCCATCCACATGACGCCCAAGTTGGCGACCAGCAATCCCGCGGCGTAGGCGAACCACCAGCGGTACGCAGCCAGGTGGGGATCGCCGGGCGCGGCGTCGTTCTGGCGCGCCGCCAGCATCAGCAAAGCGCCGACCTGAATGCCGGTGAAGCCGAGCGCCAGCAGCACGTGCGGCGGCGAGAGAATCTTCACGTCGAGTCCGTAGGCGTTGTGCCACCAGTTGTCGAACGGCGCGGAGGTGATCATCGCGATCGCCCCCCAGATCGACACCCAGGCGCCCAGGGGTCCCGAGAATCCCCAGAACCGCACGCTGGCACTGCGGTCCGCTTCCGTCCCCGCGAACGTGGTGCGCAGCACCAGCCAGCCGCACGCGACGCCGGCGACGATGCCGCCCGCGTAGATCGCCATGTGCGCCGGCGTCCAGAAGGTGTCGCGCCCGATCGAGCGATGCCACGAAATGTCCCAGATCACGCCGACGACGACGCTCGTTGCGGCGAACAGCACCGCGGCGAGGTGCAGCGGGAACGCCGGCCGCGCGGTCGCGGCCGCGCGCGGCGCGGCGTCGGCGGTGGTCACGGTCATCGCAGGACTCTAGCGCGATACATGGGGTGACGCCATCGTTAGGCCGCCTCGACGGGAGCAGCCGAGTGAGCTCCGGACTGTTGTCCAGGGAACGGATCATCGCAGGCCCCGGTTTCAACCGCTGGCTCGTTCCCCCGGCGGCCCTCGCCATTCACCTCTCCATCGGCATGGCCTACGGCTTCAGCGTGTTCTGGCTCCCGCTGTCGCGCGCCATCGGGATCACGACCCCGGCGAGCGGGGACTGGAAGATCAGCACGCTGGGCTGGATGTACACGCTGTTCTTCGTCTTTCTGGGCTCGTCAGCGGCGGTGTTCGGCCGCTGGGTGGAGCGCGAAGGCCCGCGCAAGGCGGGCGTCGCGGCGGCCTTCTGCTGGGGCGGCGGCTTCCTGATTTCGGCGCTGGGCATTCACATCCATCAGATCCTGCTCCTGTGGATCGGCTCGGGGGTGATCGGCGGCTGCGGCCTGGGCCTGGGCTACATCTCGCCCGTGTCGACCCTGATCAAATGGTTCCCCGATCGCCGCGGCATGGCGACGGGGATGGCGATCATGGGCTTCGGCGGCGGCGCGATGATCGGCTCGCCGCTCGCCAACATCCTGATGAATCATTTCAAGACACAGACCTCGGTTGGGGTGCAGGAAACGTTCGTCACGATGGGCCTGATTTACTTCGTGGCCATGCTGGCGGGGGCGTTCGGCTATCGTCTGCCGGCGCCGGGGTGGCAGCCGGCCGGGTGGACGGCGCCACAGTCGCAGCACACGGCGATGATCACCACGCACCAGGTGCACGTGAACCAGGCGATCCGAACACCGCAGTTCTGGTTGTTGTGGGTGGTGCTATGGATGAACGTCAGCGCCGGCATCGGCGTGATCGGCATGGCCTCCCCGATGCTGCAGGAGGTGTTCGGCGGCAAGCTGATCGGCGTGGCCGGTGCGCTGCGCGATCTGACAGAGGATCAGAAGACGCAGGTGGCCACGATCGGCGCGGGCTTCGCGGCGCTCCTGAGCCTGTTCAACATCGGCGGGCGGATCTTCTGGGCATCGCTGTCGGATTACGTGGGACGCAAACGCACCTACTTCATCTTCTTCGCGCTGGGCTTCGTGCTGTATTGCTCGGCGCCGACGGCCGGCCGGGCCGGTGTGATCCCGCTGTTCGTCGCCGTCTTCTGCATCATCCTGACGATGTACGGTGGCGGGTTCGCGACAATTCCCGCCTATCTTGCCGACATGTTCGGCACGGTGCACGTGGGGGCCATCCACGGCCGGCTCTTGACCGCGTGGTCGGCGGCCGGAATCCTGGGCCCGATCCTCGTGAACTACATCCGGGAATTCCAGATCGACCGCGGGGTGCCCGCCGCCCAGGCCTATAACACGACGATGTACGTGCTCGCCGCCCTGCTGGTGATCGGCTTCATCGCCAATGCCCGCGTGCGGCCGGTGGCGGAGCGGTACTTCATGACCGAGGCGCAGCTCGCACAGGAGCTCGCGGGCCGGTGATAGGAGGAATGATGGAGCGACCCGGCGCGTCGCGTTGGGCGGCGGTGGCGGTCGCCTGGCTGCTCGTCGCCATCCCGCTCGGATGGGGCATCTACAAGACGCTGCAGACGGCCGTGAAACTGTTCCGCTAGGATCCCGGCGCTCGCTCTACTTTGTAGGCTTCCATCGCGAAGTACTCCGGCAGCCCCAGCCGGTCGGCGTGGGCGGCAGTCTCCACGTTGCGCGACTCGACGCGCTGCCAGAATTCGCGCTCGTCGTGGCCCCCGGGAAACGGCATCGTATCCTTCTGGGACTGGTGCTTGAAGATCGCCAGGATCTTCGCCCGCAGCTCGTCCTGCGACAGCGGCACCAGCACGTCGGCTTCGGTGATCGGCCATTCCTGCCACGCGCCGCGATACAGCCAGACCTCGGGCCGCACCGAGGGTACGCGCGCCAGCGCCTGGTCGATCGCCGCCTTGCACATGCGATGGGTGCCGTGCGGATCGGAGAGGTCGCCGGCGACGAAGGCGAAGTCCGGCCGCACGTCCTCGAACAACTTCTGCACGATCGCCACGTCGGCTTCGCCGATCGGCAGCTTGCGCACCTCCCCCGTCCGGTAGAACGGCAGATTGAGAAAGCGCGCCGACGTTGCCGTCAGCCCCACCGCTTCGAGGGCCGAGATCGCTTCCGACTCCCGGATGTAGCGCTTCAGGTCCTGCACCACGGGAAGGTCGACGTCGCCGGGCGTCTTGCCCGCGAAGTTCGACAGCACCTCGTGCTGCACGCGCCCGACCCCCTTGGGATCGGCGCCGAGTGCCTTCGCGGCGCGCTCGACGAAATCGAGATGGCGCCGCACGTCGTGATCGAACACGGCGATGTTGCCGCTCGTCATGTAGGCGACGATGATGTCGTTCTGGTTCTCCGTCAGCTTGCGGAGAATACCGCCCATCGAAATCACGTCGTCGTCGGGGTGCGGCGAGAACACCAGCACGCTGCGCTTTTCGGGCAGCTTGCGCCGCCCGCGGATCTTGTCGCGCAGCCGGTTGAAGATCTGGCCGTTCAGGGGACCCGGCGAGCCGGCGCGCGCCAGCAGCGGACTGAGGTGATGCTCGGTGTAGTCCGCCGAGGTCAGCTTGAGGATCGCTTTCCCCGTGCGCTCGGCGAGCCAGACGACGGCGCGCTCGGTGAGCGCCGGCGTCCAGTCGACGGGCCCGAGCACCCAGGGCGTATGAATGCGCGTCAGCTCCGCGGCGGCGGCGAGATCGAGGTACACGGTGACGCCGCCGTGCCGATGGAGGAAGGTCGCGGCGACGTCGGGGGAGGGTTCTCCTTCGACGGCGCGGCGCACGATCGCCGCCTTGTGCTCGCCCGTGGCGATCAACGCGATCTCGCGCGCCTCGAGGATCGTGGCGACGCCCATCGTGATCGCTTCGCGCGGAACGTTGTCCTCGCCGAAGAAGTCGGCGGCCGCCGCTTTGCGGGTGAGACTGTCGAGCGTCACGAGCCGGGTGCGCGAATCGGCGGCCGAGCCCGGCTCGTTGAACCCGATGTGCCCGCTCTGCCCGATGCCGAGCAGCTGGAAGTCGATGCCCCCGGCGGCGGCGATGGCGCGCTCGTAGGCGGCACAGGCTTCGGCGAGGCGGTCGATTGGGGTGTTGCCCGCGGGGAGATGCACCTGTTCGGGTTTCATCCCCACGTGCGCGAAGAAATTCTCCCACATGTAGCGCCGGTAGCTGTGCGGGCTCTCCGGCGACATCGGGTAGTACTCGTCGAGGTTGAACGTGACGACGCGGGAGAAATCGACTGCTCCCGCCGCGTGGCGGCGGATCAGCTCGCGATAGACGCCGAGGGGGGTGCTGCCGGTCGCCAGCCCCAGCACGCAGCGGCCGGTGTCGGCGGTAGCGCGCCGGATCGTGGCGACGATCCGGTCGGCCAGCAACGTAGCCAGCTCGTCGGCATCGGTGACGACGACAGTGCGGAGACGCTCGCGGTCGCGGGGTCCCTCCACCACCGCGTCAGACCTTCACTTCAATCGCCGCGCCGCGCTTGTACCGGACGTAGATCCAGGCCATCGGCACGATCAACAACCCCGCCGCGAGAATGGTCAGCGCCAGCAGCACCGCGGCGAGCAGCACGCCGCGCTGCGACGCCTCGGCGGCGTCGAACAGCGCGGTATCCTGGTCGTGCAGCAGCACGATCATCGCCTGACGCGCCTTGGTCGTCGTGGCGGCATCGGTCGAGGAGAGCCCTTCGAGCACCTGCTGGACGAGGTCCTTCTCCTGCGCGCCCGCGAGCGACGACCCGAAGCGGGACAGCTCCCCTTGCAGCCCGATGCGGATGCTGTCACGCTGGGCGACCGCCTCGTTTCCCTTATACATCGGGTCGGAGCTCGTTGCCATGCTGCGCCACACTTCATAGCGCGCGTTGTAGCGGTGCAGCATTTCGCTGGCCTGGGCGCCCCTGCTGACGGTCGCCGAGGCGTGTGCCAGGGATTTGATGAGGAGCACGCCGATGATCAGGGCCGCCACCAGCGTCGCCGCGCTGATCGTGACCGCGATGCCCGGCCGGATGAACGTGTAGTCCTTCATGGCGATCGCGAAGGACGACCGGGGCATGGACATGCGTGGCGGAGGAGTGCTCATGGACGGCTCGCCTGTGTTCGGGTTGGGGACGCCCCACGGTATCCAAGGCTCCGGGGAGTGTCAATACTACTGCAGTGCATGATCGAGCGCCTGCGCCGCCGCGCGAATGGCGTCGGCATAGCGATCGATCGCCTGCGCGACCCGCGCCGCCTCGGCCTGCGCTTCCGAGGAGCGGCGCGCTTCCACCGCTTCCCGGATGCCGGGCATCGTCTTCACGCCGTAGCCCGTGTACGCGCCCGGCGCGTAGACGAGATGCCGGAACCAGGGACGCCGCGGCAACCCCGCTGAGTCGGCGAGCGCCTGCTCCGTCAGTGCGAGCTGGTGGCTCACCAGCGCCAGCGCCGCCGCGCGCCTGTCTAGGCCCGCGGCGCCGTCCACCGCGGCACTGGACCGCTCCCACACGGCGGCGGCGCTGTCGAGGTGCTGCAGCGACGTCCGGACCGCGGAGAGATCGAGTCCCTTGGTGGTGTCGTTGCCGCCGGCGAGCTTGGCGATGTCGTCGGCGTACTTGTGGTAGGTGTGGGCGGCGGCCACGAAATCGAACGGCAACACCGGGGCGTCCGCCATGCGGAGCATCGCGGTGGCCATCGTCTGGGCCTCGGTCACGCCGTACACGTAGCCCGTGTCGAGGAACCGCTCGTAGAAGGTGTAACTGTCGTAGATGGAGTGGTAAATGCCGCTGTGCGCGGCACCGCCGTAGCGGATATCGAGCGCGGGCACGCCGAGGTGATCGATGAACGCGGTGTAGTCCGAGCCGGAGCCGAGCGCGCCGATGGTGAAGGTCGTATCGCTCGAGGTGTCTTTCGCGGCGCGCTGCGAGCGGGCGTGATCGAGCTGGGCCTGGAGCGCGCTCTTGGCGACTTTGGGGTCCTGCACGTCGCGCCCGACCTCCATCACGAACCGCTCGAGCGAGTGGGATCCGTTGACCTCGAGCCAGCCCGCGTCGTTGGTATCGGAGTTGTAGTAGACGACGGCCTTGGTGCGCAGCTCGTCGGCGTGGGCTTCGGCCCACTCGGTTGAGCCGAGCAGTCCCCATTCCTCGCCGTCCCAGGACGCGAAGACGATCGTGCGCGCGGGCCGCCAGCCCGTTTTCATCAGGGCCGCGATGGCGCGCGCCGTTTCGTTGAGCGCCGCCTGGCCGGAGATCGGATCTTCGGCGCCGTTCACCCAGGCGTCGTGGTGGTTGCCGTAAATGACCCACTGATCGGGCCACGTGGCGCCGCGCACCGTCGCGATGACGTCGTACAGCGGCCGGGTTTTCCAATCGAACCTGGTGACGAGGTGCACGCGTGCTGGCCCGGCGCCGATGTGATACGTGATCGCCAGCGCGCCACGCCAGGCCTCGGGCACCACCGGCCCCTTGAGCGCGCGGAGCAGCGGCAGCGCGTCGCCGTAGCCGATGGGCAGCACGGGGATCTTCATGAGCGTGGTCGCTTCGGCCTGCGTGAGCCGCCGGCCGCCCGGCACCGAGGCCCACCCCGGGCTCTCGGGGTCTCCCGGATACAGCGGCATGTCCATCACGCTGCCGCGCTGCACCCCGGTGGCGGGGCGCATCGGTCCCGTGGGGTAGGCATCGTCGACCCAGAAGCCGTCGTCCTTCGGGTCCGAGTAGATGATGCAGCCGATCGCGCCGTGCTCGGCGGCGACCTTCGGCTTGATCCCGCGCCACGACTGCCCGTAGCGGGCGATCACGATCTTGCCGCGCACGCTGATCCCGAGGCTATCGAGGACGTGGTAGTCCTCGGGGCGGCCGTAATTCACGTAGACGAGCTCACCAGTGACGTCGCCGTCGGCGGAGTAGGCGTTGAACGTCGGCAGCTGGTCGATCTGGCCCGAGGTCGGGTCCTGGGCGAGGGCCGGCTCGCGCAGCAGCGCTACGTAGCGCGTCGGCCGGACGAGCTCCACGCGCCGCACCACGGGCCGCGGCATCAGCGCCTCGAACTGCTCGATGTGCGCGTCGAACCCCAGGGCGCGATAGCGCGCCAGGATCAGCTCGGCGACATGGCGCGAGCGCTCGGTGCCCGCTTCATGCGGCACCGCGGCGTAGAGCCGCACCAGGGCGCGCAGCGTGTCGCGGCTCGGGACGGCGCGCACCAGCGCCTCGTGGAGGCGCTCGCTGTCCTGAAGTGCCTTGGGGAATCCGTGAATCGTCGGGTTCTGCTGAGCGGGGAGGCGGGACGCCAGAGCGGCCAGGAGCACCAGGAGAGTCGGACGGACCACGACGAATCCTCGAGAAAGAAGGCGGGAGAAAATCTATCCCGAAAACGATGGTGGCGAGGGAGGTCCCTCGCCACCATCGGCAACCGTGCAACCCGTAGGAAACAATCGCCGGCCTACCTCACCACGATGATGCCGGTCATGATGGCGCCGTGGACTGCGCAATCATAGCGGTAGGTGCCCGCGCTATTGAAGGTGAACTGGTACGTCCCGGTCCCCTGAATCACGCTACTCGTGAAGGTTGGCGAGCCGGTGGATTGGACGCTGTGGTTGATGGCCCCTCCCCACGTCCAGGTGACCTTGCCGCCTACCGCGACCGTGTCCACCGCGGGATTCTGGGTGTTATTCCGTACGCTCTTGAAGAAATCGTCACCGATGTCTACCGCCGCGGTGGTTGGAATCGGTGGGGCGAGCGTGGCGGTTGCATGGAATGTCACCGGCGACCCGGTCAGCCCGGTCTTGGTCGCGGTGATCGTGACTGGGCCGACGGTATCACCCAAGGTCACCACGGTTTGTGCGATCCCGGTCGCATCACTCAGGGAGCTGGTGGGATTGACCGACGCCGAGTCGCTGGTCGACTGCCACGCGATCGTCACCCCGGAGGCCCCGTTCCCGAATTGATCTACCACTTTGACTTTGAGAGGACTGCCGAGGGCCGATCCGGTAAAGCCGGTCTGGTTGTCACCGGCGGCGGATGCGACGGAGACGGCGTGGCCTGCGCCAACCGTGCCCGTGAAGACGATGGGGGAGCCGACGAGACCCGTCACGCCGGCCTGAGCGGTCTGGGCACCCGCCACCGAGTCGAACGTCCAGGTCACGGTCGACCGTCCGGCCACATCCGTCGTGTCGACGGTCTGGGTGAGATGGCCGTGTCCGGAGACAGACCAATTGACGATCACGCCGGAGACAGCGGTCCCGTTCTGATCCTTCACCAGCACCGCGAGGTCGGGGACGGCGGTCGCCTTGACGGTGTCGGACCGTGTGCCGGGTGGCTCGACCGCGATCGTCACGGCCCCCTGGATCGTGGCAATGCTGGTGAACGATGCCGGCGTCACTCCGCTGACCGAAGCCGTGGTAGTCTGAGTGCCGGCGCCCGGTCCGAGTGTTCGTGTGGTGGTCGCCTTCCCGTCGGCCCCGGTGGAGACGCTCGTGGGAGCGACGGACCCCCCGCCCGTCGCGGCGGCGAAGGAGACGCTGATCCCGGCCATTGGATTGCCGGAACCGTCCTTGACGATCACCTCGAGAGGAGTCGAGAGGGCCGTTCCGGCCGCCCCGACCTGGTTATCCCCACCGGTTTTCGCCACCACTGAGGGTGTCGGTCCCGGGGGCGTCCCCCCTCCGCCTCCACATCCGAGTACCAGACCCACCAGAATCCACGACGTGGACTGACGAATTGACGGCATGGGAAGCTCTCCGAGGTTTTGAGCAGGCAACGATTGTACCCTTTGCGACGCATAGTTGCTACTTTAGGTGCGCTCTTCCGAGCCAAAATGGTTCTCCCCACGGGAACGCCGGGGGCAGACACGGAGACCTTTCGAGGAAATGCCGGGGAGATCCTCCGGCAGGCGAGTGTAGCGCTCGACGGCCGACCGGTGACCCTCTGGGAGGTCGCTGACGGCCCGACCCTGATTCCCCGTGCTTCCAGCGACGATGTACCCCGGCCCGCCCTCAATCACATCGACTTTGACAACACCCTGAAGAAGTGGGGTGTGCCGATCCGCAACGGCAGTCGCTACGTGGGGGCCCGGGCCTCGGCCAATGGCCCGTGGGTCATCGCCCCCGTACGGATGCGGCCCGCGGCTGGGCCGCCCGGCGGCAAGGAGCGCCGCAGCTCGGACCGCCTGACACTCGAGTTGGCAGGATTGTGCCTCGGGTTGTCCGATCGTCGCGAGGCGATCGGGGTCGAACGTCCCCCGGCAATCTCCGTCGATCCGTTGAAGGACCTCCTCGCTCTTCCTTCTGTGGTGGCCCACGAGGCGAAGAACCCGCTCACCGGCGCCCGCGCTGGGTTGCAGCTCACGATGGATTCGCTGGGCCGCATGGAGGATCTCCCCGTCCCGCGGCGGCTCGAGCTGCTGGAGGAGCTGGGCGAAGTGCTGGAAGCCCTGAACCGGGCGCTCGATTTCCTGCAGGCGGTGCAGGACCGGGCCCGCGGCACGGTGCGGGGCCGCGAGCGGTTCGACGTCGTGCGGGTGGCGCGCTCCGTCGTCGCGCTCGAGGGCCGCGTCCTGCGGCAGGAGGGAACGGAGCTCGAGCTGGCGACGTCGCTCGAGACCGTCCATCTGAACGGCGACCCCAACCTGTTGTACGAGCTGATGATCAACCTGGTACGCAACTCGGCCGAAGCGTCCCGCGAGCGCCGCGGCCCGATCACCCTGAAGCTCGAGCGCGAAGGCGACGCGCTGCGCGTGTCCGTGACCGACCGCGGCGTGGGGATTCCCGCTTACCTCGTGGACCGGGTCTTCGAGCCCGGGTTCACCACCAAGACGATGGG
>DATLVL010000058.1:0-5206 GCA_035577525.1 Gemmatimonadales bacterium
TCCGAGCCCTTGTCGTTCCGGTTCGATGAAGGCGGCTGGCTGCTCGGCACGGTGCGCGGCGATCTCTCTACGCCCGAGCTGGCGCAGCAGGCGAAGCACGATCTCGACGTGCGCGGGCGGCGCTGGGCGCTGCAGCAGCTCGCCGAGCAGCACGACTCGACGGCCGCCGAGGCGCGGCGCTTCGTCGTCCTGAACGAGCACGAAGCGACGCTGCGCCAGGAGGCGCTGGCGACGATGACGCACGACTCGAACGACGCCACGCACGCCGTGGTGCTCGCGGCCCTGAAGGATGCCGATGGCCCCACGCGCGCGACCGCGCTCGCCACGCTGCGCGGGCTCGACCCTTCGATGGCCGTGCTGCTGGCACCCGGGCTCTTCCAGACTGATCCCAACAACCAGGTGAAGCAGGTGTCGCTCGGCACGCTGGGTCGCTTGAAGCTCCCCGAGTCGATCGATCTGCTCGTGAAAGCCTCACTGCCCGACGAGCCCCTGGGCCTCCGCTTCACCGCGGTCAACTTCCTGGGACGCAGCCGCGACGCCAAGGCCGCCGACGCGCTCGAGCGGCTCACGGCGCAAAGCGAGGATCGCAACCTGCGCACCGCGGCGCTCGACGCCCTGGCGGCGACGGGCGACAGCACGCGGGCGGCGCAGGTGGCGCTGCGGCTCGTGGCCGACCCGGACCCGTTATTCGCTCAGTCGGCGGTGGCGGACGCCGCGAAAGTCGGCGGGGCGAGCGCGCGCGCCGCCCTTACCGCGGCACTTCCCAAGGAGTCGCGGGTGTTTGTGCGACTCGCGATTCAAAACGCGCTCAAACCTCCGGCGGGTCCTCCCCGATAGCGGGGTGCGCGCCGAACCCCCCGCCTACCGCAGCGCGTCATCGACGATCGCCTGCGCCTCATCCACGATGCGGCGCAGGTGATTCTCCCCATGAAAGCTCTCCGCATAGATCTTGTAGATGTCTTCCGTCCCCGAGGGCCGTGCGGCGAACCAGCCGCCATCGGCGATGACTTTCACGCCGCCGATTGGCGCACCGTTGCCGGGAGCGTGACTGAGGATGTGCAGGACGGGCTCGCCGGCGAGCTGCGTGCAGCGCAGCTGCCGCGGCGAGAGCGCCGCCAACCGCTGCTTCTGCGCCGCTGTGGCGGGCGCCTCGATCCGATCGGCGACCGGCTCACCGAGCTCCCGCGTCAGCGCGCGGTAGATCTCGCCGGGATCCCACCCCGCGTGCGCCGTGATCTCGGCGGCGAGCAACGCCGCGACAATGCCGTCCTTGTCCGTCGTCCAGACCGTGCCGTCCCGGCGCAGGAAGGAGGCTCCCGCGCTTTCTTCTCCGCCGAATCCGAGCGCACCGCCGAGCAGTCCGTCGACAAACCACTTGAATCCGACCGGCACCTCGTACAGTGTCCGGCCCAGTCGTGCACTCACCCGATCGATCATCCCGCTGCTCACCACGGTCTTACCCACGCCGGCGTCGGCACGCCATTGCGGCCGTTGGGAGAACAGGTGCTGGATGGCGACCGCGAGGTAATCATTGGCCGGCAGCAGCCCCGAGCTCTTGGTGACGATCCCGTGCCGGTCGTGGTCGCTGTCGCACGCGACAGCGATGTCGAAGCGATCCTTCAGACCGATCAGCCGCTGCATCGCGTAGGACGACGACGGGTCCATGCGGATGCGACCGTCCCAATCCACGGTCATGAACCCGAACGTCGGATCGACCGTCTCGCTGACCACCGTGAGATTCAGACCGTAGCGCTCGGCGATCGGAGCCCAGTAATGGACGCCGGCGCCGCCGAGCGGATCGACGCCCAGACGGATCGTCGCGCCGCGAATCGCCGCCATATCGATCACGCCGCCGAGATCGCTGACGTAGGAAGTGAGATAGTCGTGGCGGTGCGTCGTGGCCGCACGCAGCGCCTGCTCGACGGGCATCCGCATCACGCCCTGGAGGCCGCCCGTCAGCAGCGCGTTGGCCTCTGCTTCGATCCAGCCGGTGACACCGGAATCCGCCGGCCCGCCGTGCGGCGGGTTGTATTTGAACCCACCGTCCTCCGGCGGATTGTGCGACGGCGTGACGACGATGCCGTCGGCCAGGCCGGCGGTTCGCCCGCGATTATACGTGAGGATGGCGTGCGACACAGCAGGGGTGGGCGTGTACTCGTCGCGCTCCGCGAGCATGACATCGACGCGGTTGGCCGCCAGTACCTCGAGCGCACTGGTGCACGCCGGCAGCGACAATGCATGGGTATCGATTCCGAGGAACAGCGGCCCGTCGATGCCCTGCTGCGCACGGTAGCGGCAAATGGCCTGCGTGATGGCAAGAACGTGCCATTCGTTGAAGGTCTTCTGGAACGCCGACCCCCGATGCCCCGATGTGCCGAACGCGACTCGCTGGCCGGGGATCGCCGCATCCGGCACCTCGGTGTAGTAGGCGCTGACAAGTCGCGATACGTCCACCAGCATAGCGGGGGGAGCCGGCTTGCCGGCCAGAGGGCTGATCGTCACTGGTCGCTCGAGAGCCAGCCGCCGGCGAAGCCCGCGGCGCGCAGCCCCGCGACGATATAGGGACATCCGCGCATCAACTGCCAGACCAGTCCTGACTGGTAGTTCTCGATCATCGCGACGATCGGCCCCTCGTTGATGCCGAAGTGCCACGGCGACACCCAACCCATTGCGGAACCGCTGCCATCGGGGAAGGTCGAATTGAACGTCGCCCTGTACCCGTATGGATGGACGTCGTGGAGATGGAGCCGGTGGAAGTGCGCGATCGTCGGCAGCACGATCTCGGGCGCGAACGGCAGCGACGCGACGACCGCCCACGGAGCGATCGTGCCGTCGTCGGGGCCGTCGGGCACGCCGCGAGCACGGTAGTCGAAGAACCGGCGCTGCACGCCATCCACCACGCGACTCAGCTCGCCCGGTCCGTCGCTCGCGGTGATTCCCCAGCAGAATTCCCCATAACGCGCGAAACCTTCCGGATTGCGGATGGCGTACTGCTGCTGCACCAAGGTGGCGCGCCGGGTATTCTCGAAATAGTCGATGCCGCGCTCGTGCATGAACGCGTCCCGGATGCCACGAAAATCGATCCACACGTGGGAGAGCTGGTGCGTAAAGAGCGGTCCCGCGTACAGGAATTGGGTTTCGTAGACCGTCTTCCATTGATAGGTCGACGCCCACGCCCGATAGCTCTCCGCGGGAAGCGGGTGCGTCGGCGATCCGAGCCCGAGCACATAGAGCAGCAGCGCTTCGTCATACCCTTCCCACCGGAACGGCAGGAATCCGCTCTCCGGTCTCCACCCATGGCTCACCGTGGCTGCGCCGTTCTGCGCCCAGCGCCAATCGACGCGCGCGTACAACCGATCGGTGAGGTCGCGGATCTCGCGCTCGGCCGGTGCAGCACCATTGAAGTACGCTGCGGCGGTCAGCATGCCACCCAGTAACAGGGCCGAATCGACGGTCGACAACTCGCACTGCCAGGCGCGCGCGCCGCTCTGCAGATCGAGAAAGTGGTAATAGAACCCGTGGTGCCCGGTCGCATCGGGCTCAGGCCCCTGCCTGCTGCGCCAGAAGAATCGCAACGTCGTGAGCGTGCGTTCCGCGGCTTCGGCCCGCGGAACGAAGCCGCGCTCCACACCGACCGGGTAGGTGGTGAGCCCCAGTCCCACCGCTGCGATGCTCGCCGGCCAGTCGGCGCATGTCTTGTCGAGCACCAATCCGTTGCCCGGGTTGGTCTCGTGCAAGAAATAGCTGAACGCCGAGCGCTGGATCACACCGAGCATACGCGACGTTTCCATACCGACTGAAAGGTGCTTTCGTCCCGCGGTTCTGCCAACGGCTGGAGGTGGAATCTTGATTGCGGGAGCCGCAGGCTGCAGCTTGAGGATACCGAGCGGTCGAGGGCCGGAGGTCCATCCAGCAGGAATCGCGCAGACCTGGACCACGTCTCCCATTCCAGGAGCTCCGATGATGCCAAACGCACTGAAACGCCGGCGCTGGTTTCCAGCACATCTGTGGGTCGTTGCGACAGCGGCGTTCTTCCTGAGTTGCGGAGGAGCCACGCCTATCAAGACGCTGCTCGATGATCCGCAACGGTTTGATGGGAAGACCGTCCGGATTGCGGGGCAGGTGCAAGGATCGGTGGGCGCCCTCGGTTTCGGGGCCTACCAGGTGAATGACGGAACCGGAACCCTGTCCATCGTGAGTGAAGGCGGCGGGGTGCCACGGCAGGGAGCCAAGGTGGGGGTCGAGGGAACGTTCCGCGCTGCGTACACGCTCGGAAACCAGAGCGTGGCCGTGCTGGTGGAGCAGCGCCGTTACACGCCCTGACTGACTAGCCGGGACCTTCGGCTAGTCGCTGCCGGCGACCAGGAGAAACAGGGCGTACGACGCCGCAGCGCCGAGGCCGGTGAGCACCGCACCGGGGATACCCCCGATTTCGACGCCGAGGGACAGGCGCGGGTGGTAGCGGGTCGCCGTGACGCACGCTCCAGGGGTGCAGCTCACGGTACTCGTCCAGCGCAGCGCTTCCGGCCGCGCCGCGACCGCGAACCACGGGCTGGGGCTCCAGCGCACCAGGCCCGTGATCGAGCCGCTTGCGATGTTGCCGGAGGAGGTCACGAGCGGTGTCCCGACGGCGACGTCGAGCGCGGCCGATGCGGAGAGCCAACGGCGGTAGCGTACCTCCGGGCCGACCAGCAGCCCTGCCCGGTCGACGCTCGCGAATACCGATCCGCCGACCGCGTCCTTCTCCCCCACATTCACCATCGCGCCCCAATCGGCGACCTCTCGTAAGGGCGAATCCCCCCAGTCATCCCTACCCACCATCAGGTAGCCGCCAAAGTTGGTGAGCAGGAAGGCCCCGCACTCGGCCCTGGGCCGGGCGTGGTAGCAGAGCGGAGCGGCGGCCTGGGCGGACAGGGCAACCGGACCGGCCAGGACGAGCGAGAGAATGGTCACAGCACGCATGTGAGATCAATCCTTCCCGACCAACGAGACGACTCCAGGCGCTGGGCGACGATGGGCAGCGCGATAGCGGCGCAGCCAGCCCAGCCCGTGCACGATGCCCGTTCGTCCAACGATCACGAGCGACATGCCAACGGTCCCGCCCAGCAGCAGGGCCGGCGGGAAATGCACCAGCCAACCGAACCCGGCGATCAACAGGAATCGCGGCAGGCGTCCCACGGCGGTCGCGCCGAGGAACTTCCAGATC
>DATLVL010000059.1:0-2806 GCA_035577525.1 Gemmatimonadales bacterium
CGCTCGTCGTGATGGCGCATACGCACCGGGCGCGTCTCGAGCAAGTCGACGGCGGGCGCGTGTACGTGAATCCGGGGGCATTCTTGGATGGAGGACGATACGCTGTGATAACAAAGGAGAGCGTGGAGCTGAAGAACTACAAAATTTAGAATATCGAATATCGAAGTTTGAAGTTATTTCGACATTCAATATTCGATATTGGACATTCTACATTTGTTTTACTTCTACGGACTCAACACTCTCTCCCAAGAACCGCTCACTGATCGCCCGGAAATGCGGTTCGTCGTCCGATACGACAAACTGGTGCGTGACGCGTTTCGATGTGTCGGCCGCGAGGCCGCCTGCCGCCAGCTCGCGCGCCACCTCGGCGGCCGTCTCCTCGGCGCTGTCGATGAGTCGCACCCCCGGCCCCAGCACCCGTCCCAGGAGCGGTTTGAGCAGCGGATAGTGCGTGCACCCGAGGACGAGCACGTCGACTTCGGACGCGAGCAACGGCTCGAGGTATTCGCGCGCGATCAGCTCGGTGGCGGGATGGTCGAACCAGCCCTCCTCGATAAGCGGCACGAAGAGGGGACACGCTTGCGAGATGACGATCGCGTCGGGGCGCCGCGCCTTGATGGCGCGCTCGTAGGCCCCGCTCGCGATCGTCCCAGCCGTCCCGATCACGCCGATGCGCCCGCTCGTGGTCGCCGCCACCGCGGCCTTGGCGCCCGGCTCGATCACCCCGATCACGGGCACCGGCGAGCGCCGCCGCAACTCATCGAGCGCGTGGGCGGTGCTGGTGTTGCAGGCGACGACGACCATCTTCACGCCGCGCTGCAGCAGGTACTGCAGGATCTCGCCGCTATAGCGCCGCACCGTCTCGGGGGACTTCGGGCCGTAGGGAACGCGCGCCGTGTCGCCGAAATAGACGACCGACTCTCCCGGAAGCCGCTCGAAAATCGCGTGGGCGACGGTGAGCCCGCCGATGCCGGAGTCGAAGACGCCGAGCGGAGCGGTGCTCACGGATGCGGCAGGGGGAAGCTCACGCCGACGCCTCCCGGCACCGCCTGAACCCTGAGGTCTTTGGGAAAGTCCCGGAGATGCGCCGCGACGAACGCCTCGGCGCCCGAGAACAAGTGGTTGAACCCCCAGAGAACCAGCCAGTCCTGCACCTCCTGGCGTTTGGCGTGGAGGTTGGGGGAGTTCGATTCCTTGAAGTAGTTCGCCTCCTGCTGCGCCTTCAACGTCATGTACATCGTGGTGCCTTCCCAGATGCCGAACAACGCACCGGTGACGTTGCGGCCGGTGACGGCCTGTCCCCACCCGGGCACCAGCAACGAGCGCCACAGCGCGCCGATGGGGCCGACGAGGTGCGACGTGTCGGCGGAGGCTTGGGGCGCAGGTTGGGAATCTTGCGGCGTCTGGGCGGCCAGCCAGTCGGGCGAGCGGGCGATCAAAAACAGCAGCACCGCGACGACCGCCTGACCGCCTGACCGCTTGACCGCCCGTTTCACTGCGCTACCAGCACGTTCAAGCATCGCGGCTCCACGGTGACCGTACACTCGCGCACATCCGGCGTGCGCAGCTCTCCATCAAGATGCAATACCAGCGGCGTTTCGGGAGACCGGATCAGGAGCGAGCGGGTGCGTACCAGGGTCACTTCCCGCATCCCATCATGCGTCCCCCGCATCACCCGCGGCAGCGCGGCCACAAAGCGCAGCAGCCCGATCTGGCGAATGACACAGACATCGAGCATCCCGTCGGTCGGATCGGCGCCGGGCGCGAAGCGATAGCTGCCGCCGGCGGTCGTCCCGTTGCACACCTCGACCAACATCATGTTCCCGCGCTCGGCGTGTCCGTCGGTCCGCACCTCGAGCAGCGGCGGCCGGAACGTCGCGAACGTCCGCAGCACCGGCACCAGGTAGGAGAGGAACCCCTTGAGTCCCGGCATCGCGTTGCGGGTCTGTACGACGGCGGGCCCGAAGCCGAACCCGAGCGTGTTCACGAAGAACTCGCCCAACACCTTCCCGGCGTCGAAGCGCTGCGTGGTAGCGGTCACGAGACGCGATACCGCACGGTCGACGCTGTGGCGATAGACACCTGTGAGCTTGGCGAAATCGTTGCCGGTCCCGATCGGCACGACCCCGAATGCGGCGGTTGCGTGCGCCGCCAGGAGCCCATTGGCGACTTCGTGGACCGCGCCATCTCCGCCCACGGCGATGACTCGTCGCGCGCTATCTCGGACGGCCTGAGCGGCCAGCTCGGTGGCCTGCCCCGGTCGCTCGGTTTCGACCAGCTCGACCGTCCAACCACAGCGGCGAAACGCCCGCAGGAGCGGCTCGCGCGCCCGTCGCGCGGCGCCGGCCCCGGCGGCAGGGTTGAGAATGACGTGAGCATGCAGCACGCTGGAGGGAACAACCTACTGCGCCGACCCGACTACTGCAGGTAATGCTCGTTCCAGGCGACTTCGAACTCCCATTTGCACGAGGGACAGGGCATACGCTTCGTCCCCGCGGACAGGGGGGCCCGTTCGGTGCAGCTGGGGCATACAGCGTATTCGCTCGTGAATCCCGCCGGCGGCGTCCCGATCCAGCTGGCCCGCTGCTGCACGACCGTCCACTTCGCCGGGGGCCGCTTGACGAATTCGAGCATCGCCTTGGCGACGGCAACCGGCCGCTTATTCACCTCGAGGGTGGCATGCAGGTCATCCTGTTTCAGGACACGGTACCACGCGCCGCGCCGGATGTGGAGGTTGACGTTCTCGCACAAGCGGGCGTAGAGGGGCTCGGGCACGTCACAGTCCCTGCGTCAGATACGCTTCGTC